>NZ_JBHXME010000002.1:0-254237 GCF_042721125.1 Streptomyces sp. NPDC058469 | reverse complement strand
GACCAGTGCAGCTGTTTTCAGGGGCGCGGGGAACTGCGCGACCAGCCCCCACCGTGCCGCACTGTGAACTCAAGGCCCCTGTCCGAGACCTGGACCAACGTGCACAGGGCAACCCGGTTCGCGTAGATTGCCAGCCGGACCTACCCGAGGGGATCTCGCACGTGGCAGGGGCAAGGCAGGCCGTGACCGAGGCCCGCAGGATCGTCGTCAAGGTGGGCTCCTCCTCGCTGACCACCGCGGCCGGCGGCCTGGACGCTGACCGGGTCGACGCGCTCGTCGACGTCCTCGCCAAGAGCCGCAGCGGGGGAGAGAAAGAGGTCGTCCTCGTCTCCTCCGGTGCCATCGCCGCCGGACTCGCCCCGCTCGGACTGCGCCGCCGCCCCAAGGACCTGGCCCGCCAGCAGGCAGCCGCCAGCGTCGGCCAGGGGCTACTCGTGGCCCGCTACACCGCCTCCTTCGCCCGCTACGGCATCCGCGTCGGCCAGGTCCTGCTCACCTCGGACGACATGAGCCGCCGCTCCCACCACCGCAACGCGTCCCGCACCCTCGACAAACTGCTCGCCATGGGCGCCCTCCCGATCGTCAACGAGAACGACACCGTCGCCACGGACGAGATCCGCTTCGGCGACAACGACCGGCTCGCGGCCCTCGTCGCCCACCTCGTCCACGCCGACCTGCTGGTCCTGCTCTCCGACATCGACGGCGTCTACGACGGCGACCCCAGTCGGCCCGGCACCTCGCGGATAGCGGAAGTCCGGGGACCGCAGGACCTCGCCCACGTCGACATCGGCAGCGCGGGCAAGGCCGGCGTCGGCACCGGCGGCATGGTCACCAAGGTGGAGGCCGCGCGGATCGCCGCCGCCGCCGGCATCCCCGTCGTGCTGACCAGCGCGGTCCACGCGACCGACGCGATGGGCGGCGGCGACACCGGGACCTACTTCCACGCCACCGGAAAACGGTCCGCGGACCGGCTGTTGTGGCTGCAGCACGCGTCCACCCCGCAGGGCTCGTTGACGCTCGACGACGGTGCCGTGCGCGCGGTCGTCCAGCGCCGGATGTCGCTGCTGCCGGCCGGAATCGCCGCCGTCGAGGGCGAGTTCAGCGCGGGCGACCCCGTCGAACTCCGGGACAGCGCAGGGCACGCGGTCGCCCGGGGTCTCGTCAACTTCGACGCCAAGGAGATCCCCCAGCTGATCGGCCGCTCCACCAGGGAACTGGCGCGCGAACTGGGACCGTCGTACGAGAGGGAAGTCGTCCACAGGGACGACCTGGTGGTCCTGCACCCGTAGAACACTGGTGATCCTGCACCCGTGGAACAACGTCCGTCCCGGACCCCCGGTCGAAAAGAGCGGGAACGCCCGTCCCGCGCGACAGCCGTGAGGTGGACCTTCCGCAAAAGCGCCACGCGGACGCCTTCGGCCTGCTCAACTTTGCTCAGGGACACATCCGCGCGAGCACTGCAGCTCGACCATTGCGTAAGGAGGCCGTCGTGAGACGAGTGCGCCCTGGGGCGGCGGCGTCCCGCGGTGGAGCGACCTCCCGCGCGCCCGGCGAGGAGCGCACGCTGACGAGCGTCGCGGCCGGCGCCCGGTACGAGGGCGAGGAACCCAAGTACCTTCCCCGGCTGTGGCATGTCACCCTCAGCGTCTCCGGCGGCGAGGCCCCGCTGAAGGAGGTACGGCGCGGGCTGGAACAGCTCGCCCACGACCACCCTTTTCTGCTGACCAGCCGCTACGCCAACGACCACGCGGAGATCCGCTACTGGGAAGAGGCCCGCGACCTGCACGACGCGGCGGCCGTCGCCCTGCGCCTGTGGGGCGAGCACCGCCAGACCGCCCAGCTGCCGCCGTGGGAGATCGTCGGCCTGGAGGTCATCGACCGCGAGACCTACCACCAGCGCATCTCCGAGGGGTACGGCCCGCTGCCCGCGACCCCCGTCGGCGTACATCCCTACTGAGACCTTCCGGGATGCCTTCAAGGATGTGCCTTCAGGGATGACCTTCCTGGATTTGTTTTGAGCTGTCTTCGGGCCCTTCCGCGCTTGTCTCGCGGTATGGGATAGCCGGTGGACGCCCCAGCGGGGCGCACTACCCTTCCCTCATGACCACGCTCTCGCCGTACGACTCCCTGTCCCCGGTCACGCAGGCCGCGTACCGCGCCAAGTCCGCCGCCGCCGACCTCGCGCCGCTGCCGCGCGCCGAGAAGGACGACGCGCTGCTCGCCATCGCGGACGCGCTGGAGGTCCGTACGAGCGAGATCGTCGAGGCCAACGCCAAGGACATCGCCAAGGCCCGTGCGGCCGGCACCAGCGAGACGGTCATCGACCGGCTGACGCTGACCCCCGAGCGCGTGCGGGCCATCGCCTCGGACGTACGGGACGTCGTCGCGCTGCCCGACCCGGTCGGCGAGGTCGTCCGCGGCTCGACCCTCCCGAACGGCATCGACCTGCGCCAGGTACGCGTCCCCCTCGGCGTCGTCGGCATCATCTACGAGGCCCGTCCCAACGTCACGGTGGACGCGGCGGCGCTCTGCCTCAAGTCCGGCAACGCGGTCCTCCTGCGCGGCTCGGCCTCCGCCTACGAGTCGAACACCGCCCTCGTGCGCGTCATCCGCGACGCCGTCGGCGGCGCCGGACTGCCCGCCGACGCCGTGCAGTTGGTGCCCGGCGAGGGCCGCGAGAGCGTCCGCGAGCTGATGCGCGCCCGGGGCCTGGTCGACGTGCTCATCCCGCGCGGCGGCGCCTCTCTGATCCAGACCGTCGTCTCCGAGTCCACGGTCCCCGTGATCGAGACCGGCGTCGGCAACTGCCACGTCTACGTCGACGCCGACGCCGACCTCGACATGGCGATCGACATCCTGATCAACTCCAAGGCCCAGCGGCCCAGCGTCTGCAACGCCGCCGAGACGCTCCTCGTCCACCAGGACATCGCCCCCGAGTTCCTGCCGCGCGCCCTGGACGCCCTCGCCGAAGCAGGCGTCACCGTGCACGCCGACGAGCGCGTGCTCGCCTACGCCAAGGACTCGGAGGCCACCGTCGTCGAGGCCACCCTGGAGGACTGGGACACCGAGTACCTGTCCTACGACATCGCCGCCGCCGTCGTCGACTCGCTCGACAAGGCCGTCCAGCACATCCGGCTGTGGAGCTCCGGCCACACCGAGGCGATCGTCACCAGCTCCCAGCAGGCCGCCCGCCGCTTCACCCAGCTGGTCGACTCCACCACCGTCGCCGTCAACGCCTCCACGCGCTTCACGGACGGCAGCCAGTTCGGCTTCGGCGCGGAGATCGGCATCTCCACCCAGAAGCTGCACGCACGGGGCCCGATGGGCCTGCCGGAGCTGACGAGCACCAAGTACATCGTCACGGGCGACGGGCACATCCGCCGCTGAGGCCCTGCCATTTGGCATATGCGAGGGGCATAACGCCTCGTCGGGGGAGAGGCGTCTCACCCAACGGATGAATTTCCCTACCGTCTGCCCAAATTGACCCCCCAGGTCTACTCTGGAGAGGTGCCGGAGGACGTGGGGGGCAGGCCGTTTCCCGACGGCTGGGAGCCCGACGACGACCACGACCGCGGAATGTCGGACGAAGAGTTCGCATCCGTGGTCTTCGACGAGGCCTTCATACGGGCGGCCGTAGTACACGAGCCGACCGCCGTCGAACGCCTCCTGGCCGCCGCGCAGGCGAGAGCCGAGGCCTCCGAGGCCGAAGCGCGCCGCGCGCAGCACGGCAGACGCCGACGAGGCGACGACGATCCGTTCGAGGACGCCTACGGACGCGAATTCGGCCATGATCCGGAACTCGACGACCTGGACGACCCCGACGTAGTCGAAGGCCGCTACGGCGCCCCGGGGACCTACGGCAAGCAGGTCCGCTGGCACCGTCCCGTGGCCTGGCTGCTCGCCCTCGTGATGGGCATCGGCATGGTCGCCCTGGCTTTCTCGGCGGTCTACCGCGGCGCGTCCTCGGGCGGCAGGGACCGCGTCCCGCCCCCGGCCTCCACCGGCGTGGAACAGGGCACGGCGGCGGCACCCTCCGCTTCCGCCGACAACTCCCAGCCACCGCTGTCCGCGGTACCGCGCACGCCCTGAGCGAGCTGAGACCGGCCCGGTGAGAACATGTCAGAACTTGTCGTGTACCAGGGCGTTTACCTGAGGCTCCAGAGACCTACTCTGAAAGTATGGGCGGTCCAGGAGACCCACCTGAGGGCGCGCCCGAGGGCGCTCCCGGTGGTGGTGAGGACGAGTATCGATCCGTCGTCTTCGACGAGTCGTTCGTCCGCGCTGCCCGCCTCCAGGAACTCTCCGCGCAGGAGCGCCTGGCCGACCACGCCCCCGCCGTCCGTCGTCGCCCGGCCCTGCGGCGCGGTCTCTCCCGCCAGGCCCTGATCCTGGTCATGCTGATCGCCGTCGCTTTCGGCACCGCGATCTACATGGGCGTACGGCATCCGTACACGACCCCCACGGCCCAGCAGCCCGCCGAGCCGCTGCGGATGACCGTCATCCCGCTGTCCCCGCAGGGCAAGGTCCCGGGGGCGGCCGACGCCGAGTACCTCTACGAACACAGCCCCGCCGCGCAGTTCAGTGTCGGCGCCGAGGGCGTACCGCTGCCGGCCGCGCGGCGCACCGCGCACTTCTCGGACAGCCAGGTCATCGCCGCCCTGAGCACCGCCAAGGACTACATCGTGGAGTCCTCGCTCTACCCGGCGGTGCTCACCGGCGGACAGATCCGCCCCGCCCGCGTCCTCGTCGACCCGGACCAACTCGACCAGTTCGACCAGAGCTTCGAGCACCCGACCGCCGACGGCCGGCACGAGCCCACCGGATGGCTGGTTCGCTTCGACCCGTCACGCGTCCAGCTGGCCGACCGCAAGATCCGCGTCCAGGGCACCCTGCAGGCCACCGAGATCGACTCGTCCACGCTCGAGGTCACCGCCGACGGAACCTTCGTCTACGCGCTACGGCCCACCGGCTCGACGGCCTCGGCCGGCTCCGGCGACCAGGCCCAGGTGTCCCTGTTCACCGTCCGCCGCGAGCTGCACTTCCGCTTCGACCGCGACGACCTGCGCATGCACCAGGCCCAGATCGTCGTCTCCTACGTCCAGGCCGGGCCCCTGTCCTGCGCCGAGGACTCCGTGACCCATCTGCGCCCCCTGCTCGCCGGCCAGACCGCCAAGGCGGGCGGCCCGGCCGGCACGGACCCGTACGCGACGGGCAACACCACGGCCCTGTGCGGATCACTGGCGACGAGCGCGCAGCCGAAGGTGTGAGTTGCCTGAATTTCCACACCGGGGCCGTGCTCGGTAGGGGCCGTGCACGGCCGTCGTACGTGATGAGCGAGGTCAGTCCTCGTCGCGCGGCGGCGCGTCCGTGGGCGGCTGCTCGGTGCCGTTGGCCGGGCCGGTCGGCGGCTCGTCCTGCGCTGCCGAACTCGCGAAGCCGCCGAAGCCGCGTCGCACCCGGCCGCCCAGGTCGCCCGCGCCGCCGGCGAAGTCGCTGACCAGCTTCATCAGCGGGTCCTTGGAGTTCTTGACGTTGCTGGCGTAGCTCGCCGCCGACTCGCGGAACGAGTCCGTGACCGAGGTGTCCTTGTCCTCGGTGCGCCGCGGGTAGTGCCCGTCCATGATCCGCTGGTAGTCGCGGGACTCGGCCCACTTCTTCAGCTCGGCCGCCCGCACGGTGGTGAACGGGTGGGAGCGGGGCAGCACATTGAGGATCTTCAGCACCGAGTCGCGCAGGTCGCCGCCCGACTCGAACTCCTCGGCCTGCTTGAGGAACGCGTCCACGTTCATCTCGTGCAGGTGGTTGCCGCCGGCGATCTTCATCAGGCCGCGCATCGAGGCCCGCAGGTCCTGGCCGACCAGCAGACCCGCGCGGTCGGCGGACAGCTCCGACTTGCGGAACCACTCGCGCAGCGCCGTCACGATCGCCAGGATCGCGAGGTTGCCCAGCGGGATCCAGGCGACCTTCAGAGCCAGACTGGTCAGGAACAGCAGGATCGTGCGGTACACGGAGTGGCCGGACAGCGCGTGGCCCACCTCGTGGCCGACGACCGCCCGCATCTCCTCCTCGTCGAGCAGCTCGACGAGGCCGGTGGTGACGACGATGATCGGCTCGTCCAGGCCGATGCACATCGCGTTGGGCTGCGGGTCCTGGTTGACGTACATCGGCGGGACCTTCTCCAGGTCCAGGATGTAACAGGCGTCCCGCAGCATGTCGTTGAGGTGCGCGAACTGCTGGTCGGACACGCGCACCGAGTCGGACAGGAACAGCAGCCGCAGACTGCGCTCGGGCAGCAGCCCGCTGAGTGCCTTGAACACCGTGTCGAACCCGGTCAGCTTGCGCAGCGCCACCAGGGCGGAGCGGTCGGCCGGGTGCTCGTACGCACGCGAGGAGATCCCCTCGAAGCGCCTGCGCTGCCTGCTCGGTACGTTCTCGTGCCCGTTCTGCTCGTGGCCGTCTTCGGACATGTGGTCCCCCATGTGCGTGTGTGTGCCCTGAGTGCCCCCGAAGCAGAGCCCAGCCTAGGCGGAGATACCGTTGACGGGCAGTACAGCGAAGGAGTCAACGCATGGAGCCCCATTCCGCAGCCGCCTGGCTCGCAGAGGCCGCGAGCGCCGCCCCCCGGCAAGGATCGGGGGATCTGCTCAGGGTCGTACTGATCGTGATGTTCCTCGGCTGCATCCTGACCGCGTGGTTCCTGCTGCGCGGGTACAAACAGAAGGACGACTGAGGCGCCCGTCGAGTTCCCTGCCGAGTCCCAATGGCGGAGTCGGCGTGATCGCCGTCGGGGTGCCCGCTTACCATGGGCCGACATCTTTATCCCGCCCACACCGGATAGGTTCTGCTGAAGATGAGCTTCCACGGCACTGCTGCCCAGTTGGTCACTCTTGCCGCCGAGGGGGAGGGCGGGGGCAACCACGAGAGCCTCCAGCCGATCATCACCGGTGGCGGCGCGTTCATCCTCCTGTTGCTCCTGCTGTGGATCACCACCCGCTTCAACCGCGACCGCTAGGGTCTGTCCGTTCTGTCCGCCGGACGGGTCTCGGGGCCTTCACACCGGGCCGGTAGGGTCTGCACGCATGGGAGAGCAGGACATGCCTACCGGTCCGGCGAACGACACGACGCGCGGCACCACGACGCGCGCCACGGAGAACCGAATGGCGAACGGCCCGCGCAACAACGGCCCGTCGAACCCCGGCAAGCGCCGGCTCGGCGTCATGGGCGGAACGTTCGACCCGATCCACCACGGGCACCTCGTGGCGGCCAGTGAGGTCGCCGCGCAGTTCCACCTGGACGAGGTGGTGTTCGTCCCGACCGGCCAGCCGTGGCAGAAGACCGACCGCAAGGTCGCCCTGGCCGAGGACCGCTACCTGATGACGGTCATCGCGACCGCCGAGAACCCCCAGTTCTCGGTGAGCCGCATCGACATCGACCGCGGCGGCCCCACCTACACCACGGACACCCTGCGCGACCTGCGCGCGCTCAACCCCGACGCGGACCTCTTCTTCATCACCGGCGCCGACGCCCTCGGCGCGATCCTGACCTGGCGGGACGCGGAGGAGCTGTTCTCCCTCGCGCACTTCATCGGGGTCACCCGCCCCGGCCACACGCTGACCGACCCGGGTCTCCCGGAGGGCGGCGTCTCGCTGGTCGAGGTTCCCGCGCTGGCCATCTCCTCCACAGACTGCCGTGCGAGAGTCGCGAAGGGTGATCCCGTCTGGTACCTGGTGCCCGACGGAGTCGTGCGCTATATCGACAAGCGCGAGCTGTACCGCGGCGAGTGAGCCGAGAGGGGCACCGGTGAACGACCGATACGACGCCGGGTACGGCGGCGACCAGTACGAACTCGTCGGCTACGACGAATACAACCAGCCTGTCTACCGGCAGGTCCCGGCCCAGCAGACCCAACAGCCCCCGCAGCAGCAGCCGTACGACCCGTACGGGCAGCAGCAACAGCAGGGCTACGACTACGACCCGTACGCGACCGGCACCCAGCAGCAGCCGTCCCAGTACGACACGGGCGCCCAGCCGCAGACCCCGTCCTACGACACCGGCACCCAGCAGCCCGTCGCGCAGCCGTACGACACGGGCCGGCAGCCGACCGTCCCGCCGTACGACACGGGCCGGCAGCCGACCGTCCCGCCGTACGACACGGGCCGGCAGCCGACCGTCCCGCCGTACGACACGGGCCGGCAGGCGCCCCAGTCCGGCTACGACCCGTACGCCACCGGGACGACGACGGCCTACGACCCCTACGGGCAGACCGCGACCAGCGGGCAGCAGCCCCGGGTCGCCGAGCAGACCGCCTACATCCCGCAGCAATCCGGGCCGGCCGAGGACACGGAAGCCCCGAAGGCCCCGGACGCGCGCGAACCGGACTACCACACCGAGCAGTTCGCCTTCGTGGAGGAGCCGACCGACGACTCCGAGGACGTCATCGACTGGCTGAACTTCACCGAGAACCGCACCGAGCGACGCGAGGAGGCCAAGCGCCGCGCCCGCGGCCGCATGGTCGCCCTCGTCGTGGTCCTCGCGCTGGTCGCGGCCGGCGGTGTCGGCTACCTCTGGTACGCGGGGAAGCTCCCCGGAGTGTCCTCGTCCGCCTCGAAGGCGGGCACCACGACGGCCGCGGGCGCCCAGAACCGCGACGTGATCGTCGTCCACCTGCACAACACCTCGGGCAGCGGCACCTCCACGGCGCTGCTCGTCGACAACACCACCACCAAGCAGGGCACCACCGTGCTGGTGCCCAACTCCCTCGCCCTCACGGACGACGACGGCAACACGACGACGCTGGCCAAGTCGGTCGACGACGACGGCTCCTCCGGGACACGCGACGAACTCGACACGGTCCTCGGCACCAACATCGAGGGCACCTGGCGCCTGGACACCCCCTACCTGCAGAACCTGGTCGACCTCGTCGGCAACATCAACGTCGACACCAATGCCGCCGTACCCGACCCGGCCGCGACGAAGAAGGGTGCCGCGCCCCTCGTCCACCAGGGCAAGGACCAGACCCTCAGCGGCAAGACGGCCGTCGCCTACGCCACCTACCGCGCCTCCGGTGAGGCCCAGAGCGCCCAGCTGGAGCGGTTCGGCCAGGTCATGCAGGGCGTCCTGCGCCAGCTGACCTCCGACCCGACGGCGGCGACCACCACCGTGCAGACGCTGGCCCAGATCCTCGACCCGTCGCTCACCGACAAGGACCTCGGCACCTTCCTCGCCAAGCTCGCCGACCTCGCCAAGGGCGGCGACTACAAGACGGCCCTGCTGCCCGTCCAGAACGACGGCACGCTGACCGCGCAGGCCTCCGCCGGCGTCGTCAAGGACGTCCTGGGCGGCAGCGCGAAGAGCCCCGACGAGGGTTCGGCGGTCCGGGTCGCCGTCCAGAACGCCACCGGCGTCAAGGACGACACCGAGAAGGCCCGCGTCGTCCTCCTCAACGGCGGCTTCACCTTCCTGGAGGCCGGCACGGTGTCCACGACCTCGGCCACGTCCAAGATCACGTACTCCGGCGCGGCGGACAAGGAGAACGCCATCGAGGTCGCCAAGACCCTGGGCCTGCCCACCAGCACCGTGACCAAGGGCACAGTCTCCGCGAACGCGGATGTCTCGGTGGTCCTCGGAGAGGACTACAAGCCGTCGTCGTCATGACGGACGCGTCATGACCGCGGTTGTGACGGAGAGCACGCCCCGGAGGTCGGAGCCGGTGTCCCGACCGGCGTCCGGGGCGTGATCCGTTATTCACGTGGGGTGCCGTCCGCGGTCCGTGAGACCCTTGAGGTCTGTTGACCGCCGACCGAAAGCCGCGTAGTGACCGCCACTGACCGCTCCATCGAGCTCATCTCCGCCGCCGCCCAGGCGGCCGCCGACAAGCTCGCGCACGACATCATCGCCTACGACGTCAGCGATGTGCTGTCGATCACGGATGCCTTCCTGCTGGCCTCCGCTCCCAACGACCGTATGGTCAAGTCGATCGTCGACGAGATCGAGGAGCGGCTCCAGAAGGAACTCGGCGTCAAGCCGGTGCGCCGCGAGGGCGACCGCGACGCCCGCTGGATCCTGCTCGACTACGTCGACATCGTCGTCCACGTCCAGCACAGCGAGGAGCGCGTCTTCTACGCCCTGGAGCGGCTGTGGAAGGACTGCCCCGAGCTGGAACTCCCCGTCGAGGCCAAGGCCACCCGCGGCAAGGCTGCCGAGCACGCCAAGCTGCAGGCCGAGGAGGACACCTCCGAGTTCGGGGAGGTGCTGTGACCGCCGGGGCCGACGGCCGCAAGGCGGGCCGGGGTCGCCGCGTCATCCTGTGGCGGCACGGCCAGACCGCGTGGAACGTGGAGCGCCGCTTCCAGGGCACCACGGACGTCGAGCTCACCGAGACGGGCATCGGCCAGGCCCGCCGCGCCGCCCGGCTGCTGGCCTCCCTCAAGCCGGACGTGATCGTCGCCTCCGACCTGAAGCGGGCGGCGAACACGGCCGCCGAGCTGGCCGCCCTCACCGACCTCGACGTCACGCACGACGAGGGCCTGCGGGAGACCTACGCGGGTGTCTGGCAGGGGCTGACGCACGAGGAGATCATCGGCCGCCACGGCGAGGAGTACGCCGCGTGGAAGCGCGGGGAGCCGGTGCGCCGCGGCGGCGGCGAGCTGGAGACCGAGGTCGCCGACCGGGCCGCTCCCGTCGTGCTGCGGCACGCCGAGAAGCTGCCCGAGGACGGCACCCTCGTGGTGGTCAGCCACGGCGGCACGATCCGCACCACCATCGGGCGTCTCCTCGGTCTGGAGTCCCAGCACTGGGAGAGTCTCGGCGGCCTCTCCAACTGCTGCTGGTCCGTGCTCGGCGAGGGTGCCCGCGGCTGGCGCCTGCTGGAACACAACGCCGGCACGCTCCCGGAACCGGTGCTCGGCGACGACGACTGAGCGGCCCTCCAGGGCCCCGACCCCGGATTTCACTTTCCGGCAGATCGCAGGCTAAAGTTCTTCTTGTTCGCCCGCCGAGCGGGAAGAACGCACGGGGCTATAGCTCAGTTGGTAGAGCGCCTGCATGGCATGCAGGAGGTCAGGAGTTCAATTCTCCTTAGCTCCACAGATCGACACTCTTGAGTTGTCAAGGATCGAGAGTCGTCCACGATCGAATCGATGAGATCCCATCCCTTTCAGGGGTGGGATCTTTTCGTCGCTGTCAGCGCCTCCGTGCGCAGCCGAGTCTCCTCGTCGGCCGGGGTGTAGACCACGATCCGGCATTCCGGCATGCCGTTGACCGACAACGACACCGACGTCATCCGCATCTCGCCCACCTCCTCGTGCCGGAACGTCTTCACCCGCCGCCCCGGCTCCGCCACGTCCCCACTCCTCCACAGCCGCGCGAAGAGCGGACTCGCCGCCGACAGCCCGCGTATGAAGTCCTCCCAGGCCGCCTCACCGGTATGCACTCCGTAGGCCGAGCGCAGTGTCGCCACCATCACTGGCAGCTCCGTCTCCCGGTACAGCAGCGGACACTCCTCGTCCGGCACCGTGAACAGCTTCCACAGCGCGTTCGGCATCGGGCCCGGCGGCAGCGGCTCCAGCCAGAACACCGTCCGGTAGGGGGCGTTGGTGGCGAGGATGTCGTACCGAGAGTTGTAGACCACCGCAGGGCGCGGCTCCAGGGCGTCGAGGATGCCCTGGATCTCCGGCCCCACCGACCGCGCGATCACTTCCGGCGGATGCGCGTACGGCACCTCGGCCAGGTGGTACAGATGCTCGCGCTCCGGGGCGTCGAGCCGGAGCGTGCGCGCCACGGCGTCCAATACCTGCGCCGACGCGTTGATCGGCCGCCCCTGTTCGAGCCACGTGTACCAGGTGACGCCCACTCCGGAGAGCTGCGCGACCTCCTCGCGGCGCAGCCCCGGCGTACGGCGTCGAAAGCCCGGCGGCATGCCGACGTCGTGCGGTGTCACCCTGGCGCGCCTGCTGCGCAGAAACGCGGCCAGCTCAGGCCGGCGGCGCTGTGTCGTCCCCATCCCCATCGTCACATCCCCCATACTCGGCGCCCGACTTGGCCCGTGCCAGGTGCTGCCGGTACCAGCATCAGCGGGCTCTCGGCACCCGTACCGGAGCACCCCCACGCTCGACCGCATGACGACGACACCCCGTACGGAACCGGATTCCGCACCCGTTCCAACTCCTGCCACCAGTAAAGACCCTGGCACTGACAATCGCCGTGGGCCGATGCTCGCGGTCCTGCTCGCGGCCTTGTTCATGGCGCTGCTCGACGTGTTCATCGTGAACGTCGCCGCCCCCACCATCGGCACCGAACTCCACGCGTCCGGCGCCGACCTGCAGCTGGTGATCGCCGGCTACACCATCACGTACTCGGTGCTCCTGATCACCGGCGCCCGGCTCGGCGACCGGCTCGGTCACGCGCGGGTCCACCTCGCCGGGCTCGCCCTCTTCACCGCCGCCTCGCTCGCCTGCGGCCTGGCCCAGGGCTCGACCGAGCTGATCGTGTTCCGCCTGGTCCAGGGGTCCGGCTCGGCGCTGATGATCCCTCAGGTGCTCAGCCTGATCCAACGGAACTTCATCGGCGAGGCCCGGATGCGGGCGCTGGGTGTCTACTCGGCGGTCATCGCCGTCGGCGCCGCGGCCGGGCAGATCCTCGGCGGGGTCCTCGTCAGCGCCGACCTGTTCGGCACGAGCTGGCGGCCGGTGTTCCTCGTCAACGTGCCCGTGGGCGTCGTACTCCTGTTCCTCGGCAGGCGCGTGCTGCCGAGGAACGGCGGGGCGGAGCCGGAGCGGGCGCGGGCCTTCGATGTGCCGGGGCTCGTGCTGCTCGCCTCGGCCGTCTCGCTGCTGACGGTGCCGCTGGTGCTGGGGCAGGAGGAGGACTGGCCGCTGTGGTCGTGGCTGTCGCTGATCGCGGCGGCCGTCCTCTTCGCGTCGTTCTGCGCGTACGAGTCCCGGCTCGCCCGGCGCGGGGGAGCCCCGCTGATCGCACCGCGTGTGCTGCGTCACCCTGGCATGGCTCTGGCCGTCGTCCGGATCCTGGCGGTCATGGCCATCAACGCCGGTTTCCTGTTCGCGCTCACCCTGCACGTCCAGGGCGGCCTCGGCTTCAGCGCGCTGCGCGCCGGACTCACCTTCGCGCCGACGGCGGTCGTCTTCGGGGCGGTCGGCCTGACCTGGCGCAGGTGGCCGGCGGCCTGGCAGCGGGCGCTGACCCCGCTCGGTTTCTTGATCACGATGCCGGCCGTCGCGGGAGTCGGCCTGGCGTTCGAAGGCGGCGACCGCGGCGGGGCCGTACTGTACGTGGCGTACGTCGGCGTGGGGGCCGGGCTCGCGCTCGCCTTCAGTCCGACGCTGACCCGGGCCCTGGCGACGGTGCGGCCCGAGGACGCGGCGGACGCCAGCGGTCTGCTCTCCACGGTCGCGCAGCTGGGCCAGCTGATCGGGGTCGCGGTTTTCGGCACACTGTTCTTGAACCGGCTTGAGTCACTTGGGGCCCCGGGGGCGTATACCTCTGCGGAGGCGCTTTTGGCGTGCATGTTCGCGCTGGCGGGGACGGCCGCGGTGGGTGCCGTGTCCGGACTGGTACTGAGGCGTCGCTGACCGTATTGGTCCGGCCGTGGCAGAATCAAACGGCCGGAGGGGGCGCGGCCCGACGGGAGGGAGTAGCGATGCCTGCGAGCATCATCGAGGAGGTCGACCACCTCTTCGATGCGGCGTTGATACGGGATACGATCACCCGCCTGAGCTGCCCTTCCTGCGGTTCCGCCCACGTGGCCCAAGTCCTCGGTGACAACGGCGGAGTTTCCTACGTGTGCACGGCCTGCGGCCACAGCTGGAGCTGATCGATGGGTGCACACAGGCGAAAGTGCGACTGGTGCGGCAGTGGGACGCCGATCGTCCGTGACATGGAACCGGTGAATCCCGACTACCAGTACTGGTGCGAGGAGTGCGCGCGGGCGCTGATCATAAAAGGCGACCCGATCGAGACGTACCGCGAACTCGAGGGTGAGCCGATCTACGGTCGACTCCTGGAAGAGCACTGCACGTTGAAACGGTTCTATTCCTTCGTCACCGCTTGACCCCGGCCGGGACCCCGCGAGGAGGTCCCGGCGATCACGGTCACGATCACGGAGACCGAAACGATTTGGTGGTGCGCCGGGTCCACCGGTAATGTTGGCGTCGCCGCCGGGGAGACCCGGTAGCACACTGCGCGGGGCTATAGCTCAGTTGGTAGAGCGCCTGCATGGCATGCAGGAGGTCAGGAGTTCAATTCTCCTTAGCTCCACAGAAGTCGAAGGCGGGTCATCCCACGGGATGACCCGCCTTCGGTGTGTTCAGGGGGAGTTGGCGCCGTTCATGGAACAGCGGGCCGCCCCTTCTTAAGAAGAGGGCGGCCCCCCGTTCGTGTGCTCAGCGGCCCAGGGCCCGCCGGCCGCGGCCCTGGGACAGGACCGGCAGGTTGCGGGACGGGCCCTTGTCCCGCGCGGTCTCCTCCTCCAGGCGCAGGGCGAGCGCCGGGCAGCGGCGCACCGCGCGCAGCGCCTTCGCCTCCGCGTACCGCGGCACCTGGGCCTGCGCGACGGTGGGGAAGCCGTCGGCGCCGAGTTCGAAGACCTCCGGGAGGATGTCCGCGCACAGACCGTGGCCCCGGCACAGCGTCCAGTCGACGTAGATCTTCTGACGGCTGGGACCGCTCTCCTCGGCCTCCGCACCGCTCGTGATGCCCGCCGGGAGCTGGCCGCCCTCGAAGAGCGGCAGAACGCCCTCCACGGGCCTTCCGCAGCCGTTTCCGAGGACGTGGGCGGCTAGGTCGTCCGTGAACGCCTTGATGGTCGACTCCAGGAACATCGCGGAGCCGTCGGGGTGCGAGCACGCGCCGCGCCGCTTCACGGCCTTGGCGACCTGCTTGAGCGCCTCCAGGGCGGCCGGGCCGCCGCCGTTGAGGATGTCCTCCATGCCGCGCGCGGCGGCGGGCAGACCGAGGTAGCAGGGACCGCACTGTCCCGCGCTCTCGTCGGCCAGCCACTGGGCCACGCGCAGTGACTCGCCCAGGGGGCAGGTCTCCTGGGTGATCGGCATGATGGCGCCCGCGCCGAGCGCACCGCCCACCGCGTCCAGGGAGTTGCGGGAGACGATCGCCTCGTTGACCGTCGCCGCGTCGATCCACTTGCCGTGGTAACCGCCCGTCAGCACACCCTGGGGGACCGGCGGGGCACCGGCCAGCTGCAGGACGTAGCGCAGCGGTACGCCGGTGGGGACCTCGATCACCATGGGGCGGGCGAC
Source organism: Streptomyces sp. NPDC058469 (assembly GCF_042721125.1). NCBI lineage: Bacteria > Bacillati > Actinomycetota > Actinomycetes > Kitasatosporales > Streptomycetaceae > Streptomyces > Streptomyces sp. NPDC058469. Next base: position 238,968 of record NZ_JBHXME010000002.1, on the reverse strand, counting down.
CGCCCCGGAGACCGTGAGCATGACGGTGCCGGGCTCGTCGTAGAGGCCGGTGTTGCCGTAGCGCTCGGGGCCGATGCGGGCGGCGATGGCGAGTTGGGCGAACGTCTCGGCGTTCGACAGCAGGGTCGGGGCGCCGCCCACGCCGTTCTGGGAGGCGCTGACCTTGCGGCCGGGCGGGATCGCCGGGCCGCCGTCGATCGAGCGGACCAGTGACGCGGCGGCGCCGGTGACCATGCGGACCGGGTTGCGCTGGACGAACGCCTTCAGTGCCGAGCGGCGGGTGTTGCTCAGGCCGCGTTCGGAGAGCGCGGCCTCCATGGAGCGCTGGGTCGACTCACGGGTGACCCCCACCACGAGCGTGCGGGCACCCAGGGCCTCGGCGACCAGCAGCGCGCCGTCCAGGATGAGATGCGGGGCACGGTTGATGAGCACCGTGTCCTTGCGGCAGGCCGGCTCGTCCTCGCTGCCGTTGACGACGACGACCGGTCGTACGCCGCGTTTGATCGCCGCTTCGGCGACCGACCGCAGCTTCTTGTGGAAGGGGAAGCCCGCGCCGCCGCGGCCCTTCAGGTTGATGGCCTCGGAGAGCTTCGCGAGCTGCTCCCCGCCCATCGGTTCGAGCGGCCCGTGCACCTTCAGGTGCATGGGCAGGTCGAGTCTCTCGACAAGGTCGAAGCCGGACGTGAGCTGGGGAAGCCCGACCACGCGGACTTCTGGGACGTCGGGCAGGGCCTCGTTCACCTATAGCCTCCGGAAGGCGTGTTCCAAGGTTCGCCCGAGTTGCCCGGCGCGTCGAAGTCGTACGAAGCACCAGGCGTCTGATCAGTGGCGGGACCGCTGTTGTACGTGTCATTGGGGTTGTACGTACCGGAGGCACCATTCGACTCACCGGTGTCGTACACGTATCCCTCGCCGTACCCGCCCGTGCCCGCATTGTTGTTGTACGTGGGGATGTTGTATCCGGTGTCCTGGAGCGGGTCGTAGGCCGACGGGGGCGCCTCGCCGACCGGCGGCGGCGACGGGATCGGCCAGCTGCCCGAGGTGCTGCCACCGCTGTCCGCGCGCGGGACCGCCTGCGTGTTCTGCATGTCCATCGGCACGTTCATACGCGAGGTCTGGTCGGTGACGAACGGCATTTGACCGGTGGACTCCGGCGTGGCGGTGCGGTAGGCGGCCGCGAAACCGTTCGTGTCGGCCTCAGGGGTCATGGACCTCGTCTCGTACGTGGCGGCGGGGTCCACGCGGGGGATCGACCCGGTCTCGGTGAACGAGGGCTGCTGCGCGGCCCGTCGGCCCTCGGCCGGGCGCCGGCTCTCGTAACCCGGCAGCGCGGACTCGGCCACGCGGCCGCGGCTCGCGTCGAGTTCGTCGAGACCAGGCCGCTCCTCGTTGCCCAGGAGCATGGCGACCTTGTCGGCGAACTTCCGCTTGAACGGGCGCGGCGCCGAGCGCAGGGCGAGGGCCGCGGCGACCCCGACCAGGCACAGCTCGTACGAGATCATGAAGAACGGCTTCGCCGCGCGGCCCGCGAACAGGCCGTGGATCAGCGCCGCGCACCAGGCCGGGTAGGCCAGCATGTGCATCGCGCGCCAGCGGGCGGCGACCGGCGCGGGGGACGCGAACTGGTTGCGCAGGGCGCCGGTGATGCCCACGAAGATCATGAGCAGGCCGCCCAGGGAGCCGAGGCCGATGAGCCCGGCGCTGCCCTTCACGCCGAGGCTGAAGGGGATCAGCGCGGCGATCAGGACGGTGTGGTCGAGCGCCAGCTTGACCGTGATGTGCACCACGAGGAACGCGATCGAGCCGACGGCGGTCACCCGGTGGATGCCCTGCGCCACGATCCGCTGGCGGATGTTGAGGATGACCCGGTCCTGGGCGACGAGCCCCCAGATCACCGAGCAGGAGAGGGAGACGAGCGAGAGAACGCCCGCACCGAAGTTGAGGAAGTCCTGTACCTGACTGCCTCCGAGCAGCACGAACACAGGTATGAAGAGCAGGACGACGAGGCTCACCACGCCATAGGCCGAACGGCCCGGCTTGGGGAGCGAACTGGTACTACGACGAGGGTTCATGGGGGCAACTCCGAGCAGTATCGGGAAAGCGGTCCCGCTGCCGAACTCTAAGTGGCTCCATACCGGTGGGTACGAGGTTTGAGTTATTGCGTTGTTATCAAACGACAATGCGCTTGCTGTGATGTCCCGTAGTGGGTGGTACGCGAAGGTAGTCCTTGAACTTGGTCCAGTCCGAGCCGGTGTGGTCAGGGTGCCAAGGGTGATACGGAAGCGCGTCGCGTTGTGCTCAAGGGCTGCGGTACTCTGACGCCATGCGTGCCGTACGCCTTCTGCTTAGCGAGCCGCGCTGATCAGTCCCGACCACCGGTGAACGGTGAGGTCGGAATCAGCGCGGCGTCCCCTCCTGTGCGAGGGGATTTTTCATTTGCTGGATGTCACATGGTGGATGTCACAGCCTGAATGTCGCAGCCGCTGGCAGAGACGATCGATGGAGCTTTGAGGATCATGAGCGAGACGAACCCCGCTGCCGCCGCCGAGGTGGTCGCCCCGCACCGCTACACGGCCGCCATGGCCGCGGACATCGAAGCACGCTGGCAGGACTTCTGGGACGCCTCGGGCACCTACGAGGCGCCGAATCCGACCGGTGACCTGGCCGGCGACCCCGAACTGGCCGCCCGCCCCAAGAAGTTCATCATGGACATGTTCCCGTACCCCTCCGGTACGGGCCTGCACGTCGGCCACCCCCTGGGCTACATCGCCACCGATGTATTCGCCCGGTTCCAGCGGATGACCGGCCACAACGTGCTGCACACCCTGGGCTTCGACGCCTTCGGCCTGCCGGCCGAGCAGCACGCCGTCCAGACGGGCGAGCACCCCAGGATCACCACCCTGGCCGCCATCACCAACATGAAGTCCCAGCTGCGCGCGCTGGGCCTGGGCCACGACAAGCGCCGGTCGTTCGCCACGATCGACCCCGAGTACTACAAGTGGACCCAGTGGATCTTCCTGCAGATCTTCAACTCCTGGTACGACGACGAGGCCGGCAAGGCCCGCCCGATCGCCGAGCTGATCGCCCAGTTCGAGACCGGTGAGCGTGCCGTACCGGGGCACACGCGCGCGTGGCCCGAGCTGAGCGCCACCGAACGTGCCGACGTCCTGGGCGAGTTCCGCCTGGCGTACGCCTCCGACGCGCCCGTCAACTGGTGCCCCGGTCTGGGCACCGTGCTGGCCAACGAGGAGGTCACCGCCGACGGCCGCTCCGAGCGCGGCAACTTCCCCGTCTTCAAGGCCAAGCTGCGCCAGTGGAACATGCGCATCACCGCCTACGCCGACCGGCTGCTGGCGGACCTGGAGGAGCTGGACTGGCCCGAGGCCATCAAGCTGCAGCAGCGCAACTGGATCGGCCGCTCCGAAGGCGCCCGCGTCGACTTCCCCGTGGACGGCGAGAACATCACCGTCTTCACCACCCGCCCCGACACCCTGTTCGGCGCGACCTACATGGTGCTGGCGCCCGAGCACCCGCTGGTCGACAAGTTCACGCCGGGCGCCTGGCCCGAGGGCACGCACGACGTGTGGACCGGGGGTCACGCCACCCCGGCGGAGGCCGTCGCCGCGTACCGCGCGCAGGCCGGTACCAAGTCCGACGTGGAGCGGCAGGCCGAGGCCAAGGACAAGACCGGTGTCTTCACCGGCGCGTTCGCGACCAACCCGGTCAACGGCGACCGGGTCCCCGTCTTCATCGCCGACTACGTACTGATGGGCTACGGCACCGGCGCGATCATGGCCGTCCCGGCGGGCGACCAGCGCGACTTCGACTTCGCGCGCGCCTTCGAGCTGCCGATCACCTGCATCGTCGACCCGACCGACGGCCGCGGCACCGACACGTCGACGTGGGAGAACGCCTTCGGGTCGTACGACGCGAAGATCATCAACTCCTCGAACGACGACATCTCCCTGGACGGCCTGCCCGTGGCCGAGGCCAAGGCCCGCATCACGGAGTGGCTGGCCCGCAAGGGCATCGGCGAGGGCACCGTCAACTTCCGCCTGCGCGACTGGCTGTTCAGCCGCCAGCGCTACTGGGGCGAGCCCTTCCCGATCGTCTACGACGAGGACGGCATCGCGCACTCGCTGCCCGAGTCGATGCTGCCCCTGGAGCTGCCGGAGGTCGAGGACTACTCGCCGCGCACCTTCGACCCGGACGACGCGAACACGTCCCCGGAGACGCCCCTGTCCCGCAACGAGGACTGGGTCGCCGTCACCCTGGACCTGGGCGACGGCCGCGGCCCCCAGAAGTACCGCCGCGAGACCAACACCATGCCCAACTGGGCCGGTTCCTGCTGGTACGAACTGCGCTACCTGGACCCGCACAACGACCAGAAGCTGGTCGACCCGGCCATCGAGCAGTACTGGATGGGCCCGCGCGCGGGCATGCCGCACGGCGGCGTCGACCTGTACGTCGGCGGCGCCGAGCACGCCGTACTGCACCTGCTGTACGCGCGCTTCTGGTCCAAGGTGCTGTTCGACCTGGGGCACATCTCGTCCCCGGAGCCGTTCCACAAGCTGTTCAACCAGGGCATGATCCAGGCCTACGTCTACCGGGACAGCCGCGGCTTCCCGGTACCGGCCGCCGAGGTGGAGGAGCGCGACGGCGCCTACTTCTACCAGGGCGAGAAGGTCTCCCGGCTGCTGGGCAAGATGGGCAAGTCCCTGAAGAACGCGGTCACTCCGGACGAGATCTGCGACGAGTACGGCGCCGACACGCTGCGCCTGTACGAGATGGCCATGGGCCCGCTGGACGTGTCCCGGCCGTGGGACACGCGCGCGGTGGTGGGCCAGTACCGGCTGCTGCAGCGGCTGTGGCGCAACGTCGTGGACGAGACGACGGGCGAGGTCACGGTCGTCGACGTCGAGGACGCCGACATCGACGTGGACACGCTGCGTGCCCTGCACAAGGCGATCGACGGTGTCCGTCAGGACCTGCAGGGGCTGCGCTTCAACACGGCCATCGCCAAGATCACCGAGCTGAACAACCAGCTGACCAAGGCGGGCGGCGCGGTACCGCGTTCCGTCGCCGAGTCGCTGGTGCTGCTGGTCGCGCCGCTGGCCCCGCACATCGCCGAGGAGCTGTGGCGCAAGCTGGGCCGCACCGACACGGTGGTCCACCAGGACTTCCCGGTCGCGGACCCGGCGTACGTCGTGGACGAGAGCGTGACCTGCGTCGTGCAGATCAAGGGCAAGGTCAAGGCCCGGCTGGAGGTCTCGCCGACGATCTCCGAGGCCGAGCTGGAGAAGGTCGCGCTGGCCGACGAGAAGGTCGTCGCGGCGCTGGACGGCGCGGGCATCCGCAAGGTCATCGTGCGGGCGCCGAAGCTGGTGAACATCGTTCCGGCGTAGCCGTTTCGCCGGTCCGGCGCAGTCCTTCGACGGGCGACCGGCCCGGGTCGGGGCGAGTGCCTCGGGGTAGTCCCCTACGGGCAGGTTCGGGGTTCTTGTGGAACTCGGGACCTGCCCGTTGCGTTTACCGTTGAAGAGCGGCGCGGCGTGTGCCGCCCGGAGCCGGTGGAGGAGCGTTGGAAGCCGTGATCGCAGTCTTCGCCCTTCTCTTCCTGCTGTTCGTGGTCGTAGGCGGCTATGCGGCGGTCAAGGCGGTCGGTGCGGCCAAGCGCGGTGTGGACCGCACGGTCGCGCAGGCCCGGCGCTCGGTTGAGGACCACACCCTGCGCGCCAAGTCCTTCGCCCAGCCCGGACCACAGGGGCAGGTGGCCCAACTCCGGCTCGCGCTGCGCACGTCGATGCGCGCGACCCAGGACGCGCTGCACGCGGGCGTGACCGAGGACGAGTCGCTCAAGGAGTCCCTGGGCCTCTTCGAGCGGCTCAGCGCGCACGGCCGCGAACTCGACGGCGAGCTCAGGCGCCTGGAGTCCGAGCCGGACCGCAGGACACTCGCCGAGCGGCTGCCCGCCCTGCGCGAGCGCACCGAGCGCATCACGAAGTCGGCGGACTCGCTGCGCTGGGCGGCCCGCGACCGCGCCGGCCGCTTCGCGGAGGACGACCTGGGCACGCTGAGCGCCCAGATAGACATGGAGGCCGGTGCCCTGCGGCACTGGACGAAGTCGGAGCACACGTCACCTCCGTGGCCGGATGCCCCGCCCGCCGACGCCACGGCGGGCCGGCAGACCTGGCCGGAGCCCCCGCGCTCCCGCCCCGCCGCCGAGGAGCCTGCCCCGTCCGCCATCACTCCGCCGGGCCGGCGCCCCACCTATCCCTGGCAGAAGAAACCCCGCCCCGAGAGCACGACTTGATCGGGCGGCACGGCGTGAAGGTGCGGCATGGTGTGAGCGTGCGGCATGGTGTGATCCGGCCGGTTCCGGCCCAGGTGAAAGGGGTCGGGCTGCCGCCCGGCCGCTACGGCAGGTAACCTCCAGCTCATGTCCCGCCATGTCGCGATCGTCACCGATTCAACGGCCTACCTGCCGCCGCTGACGATGGAGCGCCACGGCATCACAGCGGTGCCGCTGACCGTGGTCCTCGGCGACCGGGCGCTCGAAGAGGGCACCGAGATCTCGACCCGCTCCCTGGCCCAGGCCCTGCAGAAGCGCCGCCCGGTCACCACCTCGCGCCCCAGCCCCCAGCTCTTCGCGGAGACCTACCGCAGGGTCGCCGAGTCCGGCGCCACCGGCATCGTCTCCCTCCACCTCTCCGCCGAACTCTCGGGCACCTACGACGCGGCGGTCGTCGCCGCGCGTGAGGCACCGGTGCCGGTGCGGGTCGTGGACACCGGGATGGTCGCGATGGCGCTCGGCTTCTGCGCACTCGCCGCGGCCGAGACGGCGGAGGCGGGCGGCACGGTGGACGAGGCGGTCACGGCCGCGGAGAAGCGGGCCGCCGGCACCTCCGCCTACTTCTACGTCGACACCCTCGACTATCTGCGCCGGGGCGGCCGTATCGGCGCGGCACAGGCCCTGTTGGGCTCCGCACTGGCCGTGAAGCCGTTGCTCCAGTTGGAGGGCGGGCGCATCGAACTCCTGGAGAAGGTACGGACGGCGTTGAAGGCTATCGCCCGCCTTGAGGAGCTCGCGGCGGACCGGGCGGGGAGCGCGCAGGTCGACATCGCCGTCCACCATCTCTCCGCGCCTGAGCGGGCGTCGGCGCTCGCGGATCGGTTGCGGGCGCGGGTGCCGGGGTTGGCCGATCTGCATGTGAGTGAGGTCGGGGCGGTGATCGGGGCGCATACCGGGCCTGGGTTGCTGGGGGCTGTGGTTTCGCCTCGGTGACGGGGTTTGTTGGGGGCGGTGTCTGTATGAGCGGCGCTCTCGGGGGAGACGTCAGGCGTTCGCGGGCTGGTGCCTTGAGTGGTGTTTTGGGCGGATGACGCTCGTATGGGTGACGGAGTTATCCACAACTGGGCGGGCGTCCCCGGGAATTGACCAAGATCATCACGAAGTCGCGGAATGTCCGATCCTCGGCGCATGGCACTTCGATCACGCTCACACACAGCGACTGCGACCAGCGGCCCGGGCCGCGCCCCGTCCTCCGACGGACGAACTCGGCGCCGCCGCGCGCCTACACGGGGGCGGGCACATCGTCAGGCTTCGGCGGAGGAACTTCGGCGGCGGGCGGAACTGCTCTTTGGTGAACGTGATGAACGTGCTGGGGAGCGGGGGGAGCGGGGGGAGTCGGGGAATGGGCCGCCGGGTGGGGGTGGCGGCGGGGGCTCCGGTTCGCCGGTAGGGGAGGAGGTGGAGCGGCCCCTTTCGGTGGTGGGTGAGGCTGTGGGGCCTTCTGTTCTGCCGGTGGCTGAGGCCAGGGGGAGTTCCCTTCCGCCGGTGGCTGAGGTCATGGCGAGTTCTCCTCCGCCGGTGGGTGAAGTCGCGGGGGCTCTTGGTCCGCCCGTGACTGAGGTGAGGGGGCGGACTGTTCTGCCTGTACTGCCTGTGCCGCCTGTGGTCAGGGCGGCGGGGCTTCGTTTTCCGGCGCCTGTTGATGCCGGCCCGTGGACCGTTCCGGAGCCGGAGCCGGAGCCGGAGCCGGAGCCGGAGCCGGGAACGGGAACGGGAACGTGGGCGAGGTCGGAGCCGGCGTCGAGGTCGGGATCGGGATCGGGGCAGCGGGCGGTCCGGGTGGGGACGCCGGTGGGTGTTGTCCTGGAGCCTGATGCCTTCTCGTACGCCGGAGGGGCCGGAGGGGCCGGAGCGGTCGGAGACGTTGGAGACTTCAGCGGCACCGGAGAGGTCGGCATCGGGCGGGATCGTGGAGCCGGAGCCGGAGCCGGAGCCGGAGCCGGGGCTTGGCGGGAGCGGGTCGGGGCGGCTCTGCGGGAGCGGATGCCGGTGTGGGTGCAGACGCGGTGTGGGCTGGAGCGGCGGAACGTGGTCGCGCTCGGTGTACTGCTCGTGGTGGTCGCGGTCTTCGCCGTGCAGCACTTCTGGGTGGGCCGGACCCAGCCCGTGCGTGCCCCGGAGGTGGTGGGGGCGGCGGCTCCCTATGGAGATGGAAATGGGATTGGAGGCAGGGGCCGCGGTGAGGGCGCGGCTGCGGGGAAAGGGGCTGGGCCGCGTGCCTCGTCGGTCGGAGCGCGGGGTGCTTCGAGTGCGGCAGCCACCGAGATCGTCGTGGACGTCAGCGGCAAGGTCCGGCAGCCCGGGGTTCATCGGCTTCCGGCCGGTTCGCGGGTGACCGATGCGTTGCGGGCGGCGGGTGGGGTGCGTCCGGGCACCAACACCGAGGGGCTCAACCGGGCTCGGTTCCTCGTGGACGGGGAGCAGATCGTCGTCGGTGGTGCGGCCCCTGGGGCGGTGCCTGGTGCGGGCGGTGCGAGCACCACGGGGGTCGCGGGTTCGGCGGGCCCCGCTGCGGGAGCGGCTCCGACTGCTCCGGTCTCCCTCAACACGGCTACCGCGGACCAGCTCAACACCCTGCCCGGCGTGGGACCGGTGCTGGCCCAGCACATCATCGACTACCGCACCCAGCACGGCGGTTTCCGCTCGGTGGACGAGCTGCGCCAGGTCAACGGCATCGGCGACCGGCGCTTCGCCGATCTGCGGGACCTGGTACAGCCATGACCCACGTCCACGACGAGCCGCCCGAGCTCGCGACACCTCGCCGCACGGCACAGGACGACGTCTCCTCATCCACCCACCAAGCCGTACACGCTGCCTCACCGGCCCGCCGAACCGTGCACGCCCACTCCGGGAATCGGCGGGGAGCCGCACACCCCCAGCAGGAAGGACCGACAGACCTACGACTCGTACCGCCCGCACTCGCGGCCTGGGCGACGGCGGCACTGGCACTGGACGCGTCACCGGCCTGGGCCACCGGAGTCGCAGTCGCCTCGCTGGTGGTGGCGCTCGTGCTGCTGGTGACGCGGCGGCGGGACAGGGCAGGCGGCAGCAGTACCCCGTCACAGCTGGACGCTCACCCTGACCTCTCACCGGAAGGCGCTCGCCCGGCGCCGTCATGGCGGCAGGCCGCATGGCCCCGGGTCTCGATCGCCGCCCTGCTCCTTTCCATCGCCGCGGCCGCCGCCTCCGCCGGGCTGCACGGGGCGGATCTGCGGCGTGGACCGGTGCCCGAGCTGGCGCGGGAGTACGCGGCCGTGACCGCGGAGGTGGAGGTCGGGTCCGATCCACGGTTGACCCGGCCCCGGATCAGCGGGGATCACGCGGCTCCGGTCTCCGTGCTGATCGACGCCGAGGTACGGCGGGTCGAGGAGCTGGACGGGACGGTCGTGGAAACGCGGGCGCCGGTGCTGTTGATCGTCGACCCGGGCTCGTCCACCAAGAGAGAGGGAGAGGGAGAAGTAGGGGGAAGGCCGTTCGGAGCACGGGGTTCCGGTGGTGGGCCGGAGCGTTCGCCCTGGCTCGGGCTGCTTCCGTCGACGCGGGTGAAGGTGACCGCGCGGCTGGCGCCCTCGCTGACGAGCGGGGACCGGGTGGCGGCCGTGCTGCGGGTGCGGAACCAGCCCGTGCCGGAGGTGGTGGGGGAGCCGGCCGGAGCACAGCGGTTCGCGGGGCGGTTGCGGGCCGGGTTGCGTGAGGCCACCGGCGGGTTGCCGGCGGACGCGCGGGCGTTGCTGCCGGGGCTGGTCGTCGGGGACACCGCGCGGATCACACCCGAGTTGGACGAGGCCTTCAAGGAGACGGACCTCGCGCACACCCTCGCCGTGTCCGGAAGCAACCTCACCATCCTGCTCGCCCTCCTCATCGGACCACCCGGCCTCGCCCAGCACATCGAACGCCGAGGTCTGGCACCACGCCTGGGCATCTCCCTCCGGGCGACCGCACTGCCCGGCGGGGTGCTCACGCTCGGGTTCGTCGTCGTGTGCCGGCCCGACCCGAGCGTGCTGCGGGCCGCGGCCTGCGGTGCCGTCGCGCTGCTCGCCCTGGCGACCGGACGCCGCAGATCACTGATCCCGGCCCTCGCGACGGCCGTACTGCTGTTGGTGCTCTACGACCCGTGGCTGGCCCGCAGTTACGGGTTCCTGCTCTCCGTGCTGGCCACCGGTGCCCTGCTCACGCTCGCGCCGCGCTGGTGCGAGACGCTGAGGCGGCACCGCGTTCCGCCGCGGCTGGCCGAGGCGCTGGCCGCCGCTGCCGCCGCGCAGGCGTTGTGCTCGCCGGTCGTGGCCGTGTTGTCGGCGCGGGTCAGTCTGGTGGCGGTGCCGTGCAATCTGCTCGCGGAGATCGCCGTCGCACCGGCCACGGTGCTGGGCTTCGCTGCGCTGGCGGCGGCACCGGTGGCGATGCCGGTGGCCAAGGTCCTTGCCTGGGGCGCGAGTTGGCCCACCGGGTGGATCGCGGACGTCGCCCGGACCGGCGCGGCACTGCCCGGTGGGGGAGTGGACTGGCCGGGCGGTTGGACCGGGGCACTGCTGCTCGCCCTCGCTGTCGCGGCCCTCGTGCTGGTCGGGCGACGGCTGTTGAAGCACCCCTGGCTGTGCGGTGTCTGCGGGTTGCTTCTGCTGCTCATCGTGGTGGCGCCGGCCCCGCTGACCCGGGTGATCACGGGGTGGCCGCCGCCGGGTTGGAGATTCGCGATGTGTGATGTCGGGCAGGGCGACGCGACAGTGCTCGCGGCGGGCAAGGGCACCGGCGTCGTCGTGGACGCGGGACCCGATCCGAAGCTGGTCGACCAGTGTCTGCGCACGCTCGGCATCACCAGGATTCCGCTCGTCGTACTGACCCACTTCCACGCCGACCACGTCGCGGGACTGCCCGGGGTACTGCGGGGCCGCTCGGTGGGCGCGATCGAGACGACCTCCTTCGAAGAGCCCGCGGACCAGGCCGAGTTCGTACGGAGGGCGGCAGCGGAACGGCACATCCCGATCACCCGCGCCGTGGCCGGGGAACAGCGACGCACCGGCCCGCTCTCCTGGCAGGTGCTGTGGCCCCCACCGCGCCCGGCGCCGGACCCGGACGGGCCGAACGACGCCAGCGTCGCACTGCTGGTACGGACGGCCGGGCTACGACTGCTGCTGCTCGGGGACCTCGAACCCCCGGCCCAGCAGGAGCTGTTGAGGTCACCGGCGGCCGCGTTGCTGGGAGGCGTGGACGTACTCAAAGTCGCCCATCATGGCTCGGCCTATCAAGATCCGGACCTGATACGCAGGGTGGCCCCGCGGCTGGCGTTGATCTCTTGTGGAGAACACAACGTCTATGGGCACCCGGCCCCGAGTACGGTCGCGGCGCTGCGGGCCATGGGCGCGGTGGTCCTGCGGACAGACGTGGACGGGGCGCTGGCGGTGGGCGGCGCGGGAGCCGGCCTTCGGGTGACAAGGGACTGAGGGAGAGGGAGAGGGAGAAGGAGGGGGAGGGGGCGGGGGCGGGGCGGGGGAGATGACAGTGGCGCGGGGCGGTGAAGGAGGCAAGCGAGCGACTGACGGCATGGGCGATGAGCTGCGGGTGGCGCGAGACTGAGGGCATGAATCCCGCACAGGTTGATGCCTATCTCCGTCGGCTGGGAGTCCAGCACCCGGCGGGGCCCACTGTCGATGTCCTGCGTGAGTTGCATCTGCGCCATCTGCAGACCGTGCCCTTCGAGAATCTGTCGATCCATCTGGGAGAGGAGATCGTGCTGGAGGAGAACCGGCTGCTGGACAAGGTGGTGGGCGCGGGCAGGGGCGGGTTCTGCTACGAAGTGAACGGACTGTTCGGAGCGTTGCTCACCGCGCTGGGTTTCGACGTCGCGCTGCTCGCGGCGCGGGTGTACGGGGACGAGGGGCGGCCGGGGATTCCATACGACCATCTCGCGCTGCGGGTGCGGACGGTGGACGGGGGTGCGTGGCTGGCCGACGTGGGGTTCGGGACGAACAGTCACTATCCGCTGGCCTTCGAGGAGCGGGGTGAACAGAAGGATCCCGGCGGCACGTTCAGGGTCGTCGCGTCGGGACCGGACGCGGCCGGGGTGCGGGGCGGCGTGTCCGGAGCGGGTGCGGGTGCGGGAGCGATTGCGGGGGAGGCGGCGGACCTGGATGTTGTCCGGAATGGAAAGCCCGAGTACCGCCTGGAAGTGCGGCCCCGGGTGCTCAGTGACTTCGTGGTCGGAGCGTGGTGGCACAGCACCTCGCCCGCGTCGCACTTCACCCGGTCACTGGTCTGCTCACGTCTCACGGACGACGGCGGAAGGGTCACGCTCAGCGGTCGGGGTCTGACGGTGACGGCGGCGGACGGGACGCGGGACATACGTGAACTGACCACGGACGAGGAGGTGTTGGCGGTGTACCGGGAACGGTTCGGGATCGAGCTGGGGGTAGTGCCGACGGTGCGTAAAACCACATAGGCCCGCATAGGACCATATAGGCCTGCGTAGACCCGGGGTGAGTTCGCGCAAGCCCGCCGCCGTACCGGAAAATGTCCCCGTGAGTGATGTGAGACATGTGCTGGTGCTGCCCGATCGTGACGCGGCTCAGGAGGCGGCGGAGGTGCTCGGGGAGCGGTTCGCGCTCGACGAGGAACCGCGGCTGGTGCGGGACGCGCTGGCCGGTGAGGACGATGCCGAGGACGCGCAGTGGCTGCTCGTTCTGCGGGACGAGGACGGGCGGCTCGATCCCGCGGAGCTGGACGCGTTCGCGGGGGAGTGGGACGGCTGGCGCGAGGAGCCGTGACCGCGCCGGTCGGCGGCGTTGCCGGCCGCGGACCGAGTCATCGGCACCGGTATCCCCACCCACCCACGGCATGCGGGACGCGTTGTCAGTGGCGCGTGCGATGCTTTACGAGATGGCCAGGAAGACTGCGAATGACGACCCTCTCGCCCCGGTGACGCTTGCCGTGGGCCAGGAGGACCTCCTGCTCGACCGTGCCGTGCGGGAGGTGGTGGCCGCTGCTCGGGCCTCCGACGCCGACACGGACGTACGTGACCTGACTTCGGACCAGCTGCAGCCCGGCACACTCGCCGAGTTGACCAGCCCGTCGCTCTTCGCGGAGCGCAAGGTCGTGGTCGTACGCAATGCGCAGGATCTGTCCGCGGACACGATCAAGGACGTGAAGGCGTATCTCGGGGCGCCCGCCGAGGAGATCACCCTGGTGCTGTTGCACGCGGGCGGGGTCAAGGGCAAAGGGCTGCTCGATGCCGCGCGCAAGGCGGGGGCGCGGGAGGTGGCCTGCCCGAAGATGACGAAGCCGGCGGACCGGTTGGCGTTCGTGCGGGGGGAGTTCCGGGCGACCGGGAGATCGGCCACGCCGGAGGCCTGCCAGTCGCTCGTCGACTCCATCGGCAGTGATCTGCGGGAGCTGGCGTCCGCTGTCTCCCAGTTGGTCGCCGACGTCGAGGGGACCATCGACGAGGCGATCGTCGGGCGGTACTACACGGGGCGGGCCGAGGCGTCGAGCTTCACGGTCGCGGACCGGGCCGTGGAAGGGCGGGCGGCGGAGGCGCTGGAGGCGTTGCGGTGGTCGTTGTCCACCGGGGTGGCGCCGGTGCTGATCACCAGCGCGTTGGCGCAGGGGGTGCGGGCGATCGGGAAGCTGTCGTCCGCGCGTGGGGGACGGCCGGCGGATCTGGCGCGTGAGCTGGGGATGCCGCCGTGGAAGATCGACCGGGTACGGCAGCAGATGCGGGGGTGGACACCGGACGGGGTCTCCGCCGCGCTGCGGGCGGTGGCCGAGGCGGACGCGGGAGTGAAGGGCGGGGGGGACGATCCGGGGTACGCGTTGGAGAAGGCGGTCGTAGCGATCGCCCGGGCGGCCCGGTCCCGGGGACAGGCCTAGCGCTCTGCCCCAGTGGTGGGACAAAGGACGGCACAGTCATAGGAACAGAGGCGGGACACCGCAGGGAAGTACTGCGGGACGGGGATACAGCAATGCCCCCGAAGTGGGTCCGGGGGCACTGTACGTGGCGTGGCGACCACGATGTCTGTCCGTGAATCGAGGTAGAGGGCTCGACGTTGTCCTCACGGTGGATTGCTACTGGTCCGGTCCGCGCGAGCGCGGGCCGAGGCAAGTGCGGAGGATCAGCCCTTGAGCGCGGTGACCTTGGAAGCAAGCGCCGACTTCTTGTTGGCGGCCTGGTTCTTGTGGATGACGCCCTTCGCGACGGCCTTGTCGAGCTGACGCGCGGCAGCGCGCTGGTACTCGGTGGCCTTCTCGACGTCACCCGCGGTAGCGGCTTCGCGGGCCTTGCGGATCGCGGTCTTCAGGGAGGACTTGACGGCCTTGTTGCGCAGCCGAGCCTTCTCGTTGGTCTTGATCCGCTTGATCTGGGACTTGATGTTCGCCACGAATGAGCCTTTGCAGGTTCTGGCACGGGGCCGCACGGGTCCCGGGCCGATGATTTTCCTTGGGTTGCGTCTCGCGCCGAGAGGGCAGGAGACACAGCTACCCAGGTTACCAGCCGCCCACCGGGCCACCCAAACCGGTCGCCGGGGAGGCATCGGTTACCGTCCCGTGCCGGGATAAACCGGACGGTTCCCCTTGCCTGCCGGGCCTAAGCCGGCCCCCACCGAACCACTCTCGAAACCCGCCCCAGAGCCCCCAACCCCACCCCTGAAACCCACCCCCGAACCCCCATGGTCACCCACCCGCACCGGCCCAAACCGGACCGCACCTCCCACGCGTGGGACGATGGAGCCTACGTATCGATCCGACCCGAGACCGCAGACACTGCGGACGCCTCAAGAATCAGGACCCTGCGTGCCCGCGATCCCCAGCCATGTGCCCGAGCCGAGCCGTACCGACCCGGCGCTGATCCGCAATTTCTGCATCATCGCGCACATCGACCATGGCAAGTCCACGCTCGCCGACCGGATGCTCCAGCTGACCGGAGTGGTCGACCAGCGGCAGATGCGTGCTCAGTACCTCGACCGCATGGACATCGAGCGCGAGCGTGGCATCACGATCAAGTCCCAGGCGGTGCGTCTGCCGTGGGCCCCGACCCTCGGGGACAGCCAGGGCAGTACCCACATCCTCAACATGATCGACACCCCGGGACACGTCGACTTCACGTACGAGGTCTCGCGGTCGCTCGCCGCCTGCGAGGGCACCGTGCTGCTCGTGGACGCCGCCCAGGGCATCGAGGCCCAGACCCTCGCCAACCTCTACCTGGCGATGGAGAACGAGCTCACGATCATCCCCGTACTGAACAAGATCGACCTGCCGGCCGCGCAGCCCGAGAAGTTCGCGGAGGAGCTGGCCAATCTCGTCGGGTGCGAGCCCGATGACGTGCTGCGGGTGTCCGCCAAGACCGGCATCGGTGTCGACGTACTGCTCAACAAGGTGGTCAAGGAGGTCCCGGCGCCGGTCGGGAACGCGGACGCGCCCGCCCGCGCGATGATCTTCGACTCCGTCTACGACTCCTACCGCGGCGTCGTGACGTACATCCGAGTCATCGACGGGCAGCTCACCAAGCGCGAGAAGATCCGGATGATGTCCACGAACGCCACGCACGAGCTGCTGGAGATCGGGACGAACTCGCCGGAGATGCTCGGCGCGGACGGGCTCGGGGTCGGCGAGGTCGGCTATCTGATCACCGGTGTGAAGGACGTCCGCCAGTCCAAGGTCGGTGACACGATCACCACCCTGCACAAGGGCGCGACCGAGGCGCTCGGCGGTTACAAGGACCCCAAGCCGATGGTCTTCTCGGGCCTGTATCCGCTGGACGGGTCCGACTACCCGGAGCTGCGCGAGGCCCTCGACAAGCTGCAGCTCAACGACGCCGCGCTCGTCTACGAGCCGGAGACCTCCGCCGCCCTCGGCTTCGGTTTCCGCGTCGGTTTCCTCGGTCTGCTGCACCTGGACGTGATCCGGGAGCGGCTGGAGCGCGAGTTCGGGCTCGACCTCATCGCGACCGCGCCGAACGTGGTGTACCGGGTCGAGATGGAGGACGGCAGCGAGCACGTCGTCACCAACCCGAGCGAGTTCCCCGAGGGGAAGATCGACAAGGTCTACGAGCCTGTCGTACGCGCGACGATCCTCGCGCCGTCGGAGTTCATCGGCTCGATCATGGAGCTGTGCCAGACCCGGCGCGGCACCCTGCTCGGCATGGACTACCTCTCCGAGGACCGCGTCGAGATCCGCTACACGCTTCCCCTCGCCGAGATCGTCTTCGACTTCTTCGACCAGCTGAAGTCCAAGACCCGCGGCTATGCCTCGCTCGACTACGAGCCCACCGGCGAGGTGTCCTCCAGCCTGGTCAAGGTCGACATCCTGCTGCACGGCGACAAGGTGGACGCCTTCTCGGCGATCACGCACAA
This sequence comes from Streptomyces sp. NPDC058469, assembly GCF_042721125.1. Classification (NCBI taxonomy): domain Bacteria; kingdom Bacillati; phylum Actinomycetota; class Actinomycetes; order Kitasatosporales; family Streptomycetaceae; genus Streptomyces; species Streptomyces sp. NPDC058469. The sequence goes on along the minus strand of NZ_JBHXME010000002.1, from coordinate 222,273 downwards.
GGACGCGGCGTACGCGTACGGGGTGCGGTTGGTCGCCAAGCTGCGGGAGCTGATCCAGCGGCAGGCCTTCGAGATTCCCATCCAGGCGGCCATCGGCTCCCGGGTCATCGCCCGCGAGACGATCCGCGCCATCCGCAAGGATGTCCTCGCCAAGTGCTACGGCGGTGACATCTCCCGTAAGCGGAAGCTGCTGGAGAAGCAGAAGGAGGGCAAGAAGCGGATGAAGATGGTGGGTTCCGTGGAGGTTCCCCAGGAGGCCTTCATCGCGGTGCTGTCCAGCGACGACAGCGGTCCCGGAGCCAAGGGCAAGAAGTAGCGGCCCCGTACACCGAAATTCCGGACGATAGCCAGGCGATTCACAGGGCCCGTTGCGCTTTCGCGCGGCGGGCCCTATGTGTTGGCTCTGTGCGGAGCGGACCCGGCTCTGTGCGAAGTGACAGTCCGCCGCCCCTTACGCACCGGCCGGTCGCGGCTTACTCTGATCACTGCTCGATAGTTACTCGCGAGTTAAACAACAGCCGAATGAGCCACCAGCCGCATTGAGTCGACCGTCTCAGCAATGAGCCGACCGCCTCAGTATTGAGTCAACCGCCGCAGCAACAAGCCAGCAGCCGCACTGTCGCGGGCCCCGGAGGATGTCGTGAGCGACACACAGACCCTGATCGAGAACCGTCCGCCGTCCGTGGCGGGCCTCTTCCTGGAGCGCGTGGCGGCCACGCCCGACGCCGAGGCCTACCGCTACCCGGTGCCGGCGGCCTCCGGTGAGGGCCCCGACGACTGGAAGTCGCTGACCTGGGCGCAGGCCGCCGAGCGGGTCTTCGCGATCGCGGCCGGTCTGATCGAACTGGGCATACAGCCCGAGGAGCGCGTCGCGCTCGCCTCCGCCACCCGCGTCGAGTGGATCCTCGCCGACCTGGGCATCCTGTGCGCCGGCGCCGCCACGACCACGGTGTACCCGCAGACCAACGCCGACGAGTCGACGTTCATCCTCTCCGACTCCGGCAGCAAGGTCCTCATCGCGGAGGACGCGGCACAGCTCGCCAAGGCGCGGGAGAAGCGCGCCGAACTGCCCGAGCTGACACACGTCGTGGTCATCGACCCGACCGGCGTCGAGACCGGCGGGACCGGAGAGAACGGCGAACCCGGCGACTGGGTGCTGACCCTCGCCGAGCTGGAGCAGCGCGGTGCCGCGTACCTGGAGAAGAACCCGGACCTGATCAAGGAGCGGGTCGGGGCCATCACCAAGGACCAGCTCGCGACGATCATCTACACCTCGGGTACGACCGGCCGTCCCAAGGGTGTCCGTCTTCCGCACGACAACTGGTCGTACCTGGCGAAAGCCATCGCCGCGACCGGGCTGCTCGGCTCGGACGACGTGCAGTACCTGTGGCTGCCGCTCGCGCACGTCTTCGGCAAGGTGCTCACGTCCGGGCACATCGAGATCGGGCACGTCACCGCCGTCGACGGCCGGGTCGACAAGATCATCGAGAATCTGCCGATCGTGCAGCCGACGTACATGGCGGCCGTTCCGCGCATCTTCGAGAAGGTCTACAACGGGGTCGCGGCCAAGGCACGGGCCGGTGGCCCCTCCAAGTACAAGGTCTTCCAGTGGGCGGCCGAGGTCGCCCGCGAGTACGCCAAGGTCACCCAGGACAACTTCCGCCGCACCGGCACGGCCACCGCGCCCTTCGGTCTCGCCGCCAAGCACAAGGTCGCCGACGCGCTGGTCTACGCGAAGATCCGCGAGGCCTTCGGCGGCAAGCTGCGCGCCTGTGTCTCGGGCAGCGCCGCGCTCGCGCCCGACATCGGCTACTTCTTCGCCGGCGCCGGCATCCACATCCTGGAGGGCTACGGCCTGACCGAGTCCTCCGCGGCCTCCTTCGTGAACCCCGGCGAGGCCTACCGCACCGGCACGGTCGGCAAGCCGCTGCCCGGCACGGAGGTGCGCATCGCGGACGACGGCGAGATCCTGCTGCGCGGCCCCGGCATCATGGAGGGCTACCACGGGCTGCCCGAGAAGACCGCCGAAGTCCTGGAGTCGGACGGCTGGTTCCACACCGGCGACATCGGCGAGCTGTCCCCGGACGGCTACCTCCGCATCACCGACCGCAAGAAGGACCTCATCAAGACGTCCGGCGGCAAGTACATCGCGCCCGCCGAGGTCGAGGGCCAGTTCAAGGCCGTGTGCCCGTACGTCTCCAACATCCTTGTGCACGGCGCCGACCGGAACTTCTGCACCGCCCTCATCGCCCTCGACGAACCGTCCATCCTGGAGTGGGCGAAGGACAACGGCCTGGCCGGCAAGTCCTACGCCGAGGTCGTCGCCGCGCCCGCGACGGTCGCCATGGTCGAGGCCTACGTCAAGGAACTCAACGAGGGTCTCCAGCGCTGGCAGACCATCAAGAAGTTCCGCCTCCTCCCGCGCGACCTGGACGTCGAACACGGCGAGATCACCCCGAGCCTCAAGCTCAAGCGGCCCGTGGTGGAACGGGAGTACAAGCACCTGATCGACGAGATGTACGCGGGTTCGCGCGAAGCGTGATCATTTGCCGGGCCCCGAGCCCCGAAGGGCCGCGGGGTCCGGCAGGGGCGCGGGGCTGTGTCTATTTGCGGCTCCGCCGCGTGGGCGCGCCCAGCCCCCACCGACCCGCGCGTAACAAACTGCCTACCTGGTCGAGCGCCGCCGCAACTCCCGCACCAGCTGCCCCATCTCCCGCACCTGATGCCGAAGTTCCTGCACCTCGTCCACGGAGCTCGCAGCCATCTGCGCCTCGATCTCCTTGAGCCGCAACGCCAGTTCGTCGAACTGCCCCTGCTCACGCGCCAGCATCCGCTCCAACAGCTGGTTCTTACGGTGCAGTTCGAGAAAGACACTGACCTTGGCCCGCAGCACCCAGGGGTCGAACGGCTTGGTCAAGTAGTCGGCGGCACCCGTGGCATAACCACGGAACGCATACCCCGTGTCGGAGTCCGTGCCGGTCAGGAAGATGATCGGCACGTCCTTGGTCTGGTCGAGCCGTTTGATGTTGGCCGCGGTCTCGAACCCGTCCATGCCCGGCATGCGGATGTCGAGCAGAACCACCGCGAAGCGCTGCCGGAGCAGCGCCTTCATCGCCTCCTCGCCCGAACGAGCCCGTACCAGCGGCTCGTTGAGGGACCCCAGGACGGCCTCCAGCGCGACCAGGTTGTCCTCCATGTCGTCGACCAGGAGGATGGCGGCACTCTCGTCGGTCGTTGCCTCAGCGCTCATGATGACTGTGCCTCACTCAGTCGTCGGCGGTGCCGCCGTCTCCCCTGAAGTACCCGGACCTGAAGTACCCGGATCCGCCACCGTGATGTCCGCGGACGCGGCCCCGGACTCGGCCTCGGGATCCAGGAGGGCGCAGACGACGCTCAGCAACTGGTCGACGTCCACCGGCTTCGGTACGTAGTCGTTGGCACCCCGCGCGATGGATTTCTCCCGGTCGCCCGGCATCGCCTTGGCGGTGAGCGCGACGATGGGCAGCCCGGTCCAGCGCGGGGCGCGGCGGATGGCGGCGATGGTCTCGTACCCGTCCATCTCCGGCATCATGATGTCCATCAGCACGAGTTCGACGTCGGGATTGCGCTCCAGGGTCTCGATGCCCTCGCGGCCGTTCTCCGCGTAGAGCACCGGCATGCCGACCCGGCCCAGCACGTGGGTGAGCGCGAAGACGTTGCGGATGTCGTCGTCCACGATCAACACCCGCCGCCCGGGCAGCACTTGACCGGCACGCCCGGCCTTCCACGCTTCCAACTTGGTGGGCGTCGGCCATGAGTCGTCCACCTCGGTCGAGGTGAACGGCTCGCTGGACAACTGCTCCGGCAGCAGCGGCAGTTCGCGGTCCTCGGTGAGCGGCCCGCCGCCCGCCGCGTGCCCGGGGCTGACGACGGGGACGTAGAGAGTGAAGGTGGACCCCTGTCCCGGCTCGCTCTCGGCGACGATACGGCCGCCCAACAGGCCGGAGATCTCACGGCTGATCGACAACCCCAGCCCCGTACCGCCGTACTTGCGGTTGGTCGTGCCGTCGGCCTGCTGGAACGCCTCGAAGATCACCGGGAGTTTCTCGGCGGCGATCCCGATCCCGGTGTCGGAGACGGCGAACACGATGACCTCGTCGCTGTCGTCGGAGTAGCGGTGCTCGGGGTCCTTGACCCGGTTGACGCGGAGTTCGACGCGGCCCGTCGCGGTGAACTTGATGGCGTTGGACAGCAGGTTGCGCAGGATCTGCTGGAGCCGCTGCTCGTCCGACCACATCTCGCGCGGTACGTCCTCGCCCACCGACACCTCGAAGGAGAGCCCTCGGTCCAGGGTGAGCGGGCGGAACGTGGCGTGGACGTAGTCGAGCAGCTTGATGAGGGGGAGCCGCTTCGGGCGTACGTCCATGCGGCCGGCCTCGATCTTCGACAGGTCGAGGATGTCGTTGATGAGCTGGAGCAGGTCCGAGCCGGAGCGGTGGATCGTGGTCGCGAACTGCACTTCCTGGTCGGAGAGACGGCCGTCAGGGTTGTCGGAGAGCAGCCGGGCCAGGATCAGCAACGAGTTGAGTGGCGTGCGGAGTTCGTGCGACATGTTCGCCAGGAACTCCGACTTGTACTGCGACGAGGTCGCCAACAGAGCCGCCTTCTCCTCCAGTTCGGCGTTGGACCGCTGCAACTCGGCCTGCTGCTTCTGGAGTTCGTCCGAACGTTCCTGCAACTGCGTCGCCAGCCGCTGGGACTCGCCGAGCAGGGACTCCGTGCGGGAGTTGGCGATGATGGTGTTGATCGCGACGCCGATGGTGTTCACGAACTGGTCGAAGAAGGCGAGGTGGACGTCGGAGAAGCGGGAGAAGGAGGCCAGTTCGATCACGCCGAGGAGCTTGTCCTCGAAGATGATCGGGATGATGACCACGCTCGCCGGGGCGGCTTCACCCAGCCCGCTGTTGATTTTGATGTAGTCCGGCGGCGCCTCCTCCACCAGGATCCGCTTCTTCTCCCGCGCCGCCTGCCGGACCAGCCCGTGCACGGGCATGGCGCCCGTGTCCACGGTCGCGCCCTGCGCCGACCCGTACCCGGCGATGAAGGCAAGTCCCTTGGCGGGGATGGCCGTTCGCAGGCTGTCCTCGTCGGGATCGGCCAGGAAGAACGCCCCGTACTGCGCGTTCACCAGCGGTGTCAGTTCGCGCAGGATCAGGTCGGCGACCTCCATCAGGTCCCGGTGCCCCTGCATCAGCGCGGCGAGGCGGGCCAGGTTGGACTCCAGCCAGTCCTTCGCGCGGGTCGTCTCACGGAGGTTGGCCACCATCAGGTTGATGTTGTTCTTGAGCTCGGTGACCTCGCCCTGGGTCTCCACCGTGATCGAGCGGGACATGTCGCCCTGCGCCACCGCCGAGGCCACCTCGGCGATCGCGCGGACCTGCGTCGTCAGGTTCAGCGCGAGTTCGTTCACGTTGGTCGTCAGGCGCTTCCAGGTGCCGTAGACGCCCTCCACCCGTGCCTGGCCGCCGAGTTGGCCCTCGGAGCCGACCTCGCGGGCCACGCGGGTGACCTCGGAGGAGAAGGAGGAGAGGGTGTCGACCATCGTGTTGATGGTGGTCTTGAGTTCGAGGATCTCCCCGCGTGCGTCGACATCGATCTTCTTCGACAGGTCGCCCTGCGCCACCGCGGTCGCGACCTGGGCGATGTTCCGTACCTGCGAAGTCAGGTTGTCGGCCATGTAGTTGACGTTGTCGGTCAGGTCGCGCCAGACGCCGGAGACGCCCAACACCTGGGCGCGTCCGCCGAGTCGGCCGTCGGTGCCGACCTCGCGGGCCACCCGGGTCACCTCGTCGGCGAAGGCGCGCAGCTGCTCCACCATCGTGTTGACGGTGTCCTTCAGCTCCAGGATCTCGCCGCGCGCGTCGACGGTGATCTTCTTCGACAGGTCGCCGTTGGCGACGGCGGTGGTCACCTGGGCGATGTTCCGTACCTGTGAAGTCAGGTTCAGTGCCATGAAGTTGACGTTGTCCGTCAGGTCCTTCCAGACCCCGCTGACGCCCCGCACCTGCGCCTGGCCGCCGAGGTTCCCCTCCGTGCCGACCTCGCGGGCCACGCGCGTCACTTCGTCCGCGAAGGCCGACAGCTGGTCCACCATCGTGTTGATCGTGGACTTCAGCTCCAGGATCTCGCCCTTGGCCTCCACCGTGATCTTCTTGCCGAGGTCGCCCTGCGCGACGGCGGTGGACACGAGCGCGATGTTGCGGACCTGCGAAGTCAGGTTGTCCGCCATGAAGTTGACGTTGTCGGTCAGGTCTTTCCAGACGCCGCTGACGCCCCGTACCTGTGCGCGTCCGCCGAGGTTGCCCTCGGTGCCGACCTCGCGGGCCACCCGGGTGACCTCGTCCGCGAAGGCCGACAGCTGGTCCACCATCGTGTTGATGGTCGACTTCAGCTCCAGGATCTCGCCCTGCGCGTCCACGGTGATCTTCTGCGAGAGGTCGCCGTTCGCCACGGCGGTCGTCACCTGGGCGATGTTCCGTACCTGTGAAGTCAGGTTCGAGGCCATGAAGTTGACGTTGTCGGTGAGGTCCTTCCAGACCCCGGACACGCCCCGCACCTGCGCCCGACCGCCCAACTGGCCCTCGGTGCCCACCTCGCGGGCGACGCGCGTCACCTCGTCGGCGAACGCGGAGAGCTGGTCGACCATCGTGTTCACGGTGAGCTTGAGTTCGAGCAGTTCGCCGGTCGCCTCGACCGTGACCGTACGCGTCAGGTCGCCGCGCGCCACCGCCGTCGTCACCAGGGCGATGTCCCGCACCTGCGCGGTCAGCCGGGACGCCATCGTGTTGACCGCCTCGGTCACATCACGCCAACTGCCCGACAGGCGCGTCACCTTGGCCCGGCCGCCGAGCCGTCCCTCGGTGCCGACCTCGCGGGCCACCCGGGTCACCTCGCCGGTGAACAGGGAGAGTTGGTCGACCATCTTGTTCACGGCCCGGCCGAGATGCCGTAGATCGCCCCTCAACTGCCTGCTGCCGTCGTGCAGATCGACCCGCTGGGTCAGGTCGCCGCCCGCCACCGCGTCCAGGACGCGGGTCGCGTTGGCGGCAGGGGCCACCAGTGCGTCGAGGAGCTGGTTGACGTCGTTGACGCGGGAGGTCCAGCCGCCCTGGCCGGGGCTCGCCGAGAGGCGTTCGTCGAGGCGGCCGTGGCGGACCAGCTCGCGTTTGACGCGCTGCGCCTCGGAGTTGAAGTGGGTGCTGCGGTCCATGATCTGGTTGAAGGCGGCGGTCAGTTCGGCCACCATGCCGTGGCCCGTCTCCGGCGCCTTCGTGAAGTCGCCGTCCCGGGCGGCCGTCATCACGGCGAGCAGTGGACGGAGATCCGATGCTCGAATCCAGTCGTCTTTGTGACCGTCTTCGAGCACACGCGTAGCACTGTTCTCACTCATGGCGGCCCACTTCGGTAACTCGGCGCTTATGGCCGCGGTCAGTCTGTCACTCTGTCCGCATCGATCGAGGCGTATTCGTCCGAACTGCTCGGGGAGCTGCGCATGGGGGCCATACCGACGCAACGGGAGACCACTTCGCGTGCTCCCGATGCGCCCGCGCACCACGGCGCGGACCGGTGTACGACGGTGCGCGCCACGCTGTCCGGCAGCCCCCTCGCGCCCGGTTCCGCTCGCGGTCTGGTGCGCGCCGCGCTCCGCGAGTGGGCCGAACTCGGCCTGCCCGGCACCGAGAAGCTCACCGACCGGCTGGCCGACGACGCGATGGTCGTCGTCAGCGAACTCGTCACCAACGCCGTCGTACACGCGGGCACGGACGTCGAGTTGGTGTGCCGCCTTGAGGACACGGACTCGATCGTCGTCGAGGTCGCCGACCACCACCCCTCCCGCGCCCCGCGCGACAACAGTGCCGAACCGGCGTACGAGACACCGGAGTTCGGCCGCGGCCTGCGCCTCGTCTCCACGCTCGCCGAGGCCTGGGGCGTCACCTACCGCACCGGCGTCAAGACGGTATGGGCCCGGCTGCCAGCCGAAGGCACCCCGGCCGCCGAGGAGTTGGAGACGTACGCGGGGGAGCGCGGCCTCCGCGTCGCCGAGATCCTCGCCCCCGAACCTCCCCCACACTCGGCTTCGCTCGACCGGGGGGACCCCCATCGCGCCGAACGCGACCGGGACTGGCTCGGCCGAGGCGCCCTCTCCTTTCTCGCCGAGGCCTCCGACCTCCTCGCCGGACAGCTCGACGAGGATCTCGTCGCCGCGCTCGCCGGACAGCTGATCGTGCCGAGGCTGGCCGACTGGTGCGCCGTATGGCTGGAGGACGAGGCGACGGGCCGCGGCGGAGGCTGGGGCGAGAGCGCCGGGGCCGGCGCCGGGCCGCGCCTGGCCCGGGTCTGGCACGGCAGCGAGAACCGCATCGAGGAACTGCGCGGCGCCCTGGAGAAGCACCCGCCCCGCCCGCCCGACTCCCTGCGGCCCGTGTCCTACCCTTGGCCCGCCGACGCCCTCGGCCCGCACGGGACGTACGGCGCGGCACTGGCGTACCGGCTGATCGCGGGCGGCCGTCCGCTCGGCACGCTGGTCATCGGACGGTCCGGGCTGCCCCGTTTTCCCGACGAGGTCACCGGCCTGGTCGAGGATCTCAGCCGCCGCGTCGCGCTCGCGATCGGCGCGGCCCGCCAGTACGCCCGCCAGGCCACCATCAGCCGCGTCCTCCAGCGCGGCCTGCTGCCCGGCGCCGTCGCCGAGATCCCCGGCCTGCACAGCGCCCTCGTCTACGAGCCGTGCGACAAGGGCGGCCCCAGCGGCGACTTCTACGACGTGTTCCCGGCCGGCGACGGCCGCTGGTGCTTCGCCCTCGGCGACGTCCAGGGCAAGGGCCCCGAGGCCGCCGTAGTGATCGGACTGGCCCGCCCGTGGCTGCGGCTCCTCGCCCGCGAGGGCTACCGCGTCGCCGACGTCCTCGACCGCCTCAACCAGCTCCTCCTCGACGACGCCACCGAGGCCGCCGACGCGGCGGCCCACGCGCTGGTGGCGGCGGGTGGCATGCCGGGCCCGGTCGGCGACGGCCCCCGCTTCCTCTCCCTCCTCTACGGCGAGCTGGTCCCCTTCGACGGCGGCGTCCGCTGCACCCTCGCCTCCGCCGGACACCCACTGCCGCTGCTCCTCGGGCCGGACGGCAGCGTCGGTACGGCAGCCCGCCCGCAGACCCTCCTCGGGGTCATCGAGGACGCCACGTACACCAGCGAGACCTTCGAACTGCGCCCCGGCGACAGCCTGTTGTGCGTCACGGACGGGGTGACCGAGCGGCGCTCCGGCTCCGTCCAGTTCGACGACGGCGACGGCCTCGCGATCGCGCTCGCCGAGTGCGCGGGGCTGAGCGCCGAGCTGATCGCGGAGCGGATCAAACGGCTGGTGCACGAGTTCGGCGGCCGACCCCCGGAGGACGACATGGCGCTGCTGGTGCTCCAGGCGGAATAGGCGGAAGGAGGCGGAAGAGGTGGTGCAGGCGGAAGAGGCGGAGCGGACAGTCGTACGGGTGCTGGACAATGGAGGACATGCCTTCCGCACTCCCCGACGGCGAGCCCGTCCCCGATGACGGCGCCCTGCCCGCCCCGGCGCTCGCCGGGGCCGCAGACCGACCCCTCGGGTTCTATCTGCACGTCCCGTACTGCGCGACCCGCTGCGGCTACTGCGACTTCAACACCTACACGGCGACCGAGCTGCGCGGCACGGGCGGAGTGCTGGCCTCCCGCGACAACTACGCGGACACCCTGATCGACGAGGTCCGCCTGGCCCGCAAGGTCCTCGGCGACGACCCGCGCCCGGTCCGCACGGTCTTCGTCGGCGGCGGCACGCCCACGCTGCTCGCGGCGGGCGATCTCGTACGGATGCTGAGCGCGATCCGGGACGAGTTCGGCCTCGCGCCGGACGCGGAGATCACGACGGAGGCGAACCCGGAGTCGGTGGACCCGGCCTATCTGGCGGCCCTCCGCGACGGCGGCTTCAACCGCGTCTCCTTCGGCATGCAGAGCGCGAAACAGCACGTACTGAAAGTCCTGGACCGCACCCACACCCCCGGCCGCCCCGAGGCGTGCGTCGCGGAGGCCCGCGCGGTCGGCTTCGACCACGTCAACCTCGACCTGATCTACGGCACCCCGGGCGAGACGGACGACGACTGGCGCGCGTCCCTCGACTCCGCCCTCGGTGCGGGCCCCGACCACATCAGCGCGTACGCCCTGATCGTCGAGGAGGGCACCCAGCTGGCCCGCCGCATCCGCCGGGGCGAGGTCCCGATGACGGACGACGACGTGCACGCCGACCGCTATCTGATCGCGGACGAGGTGATGTCGGCGGCGGGCTTCGACTGGTACGAGGTGTCCAACTGGGCAACGTCGAATTCCGGCCGTTGTCTCCACAACGAGCTCTACTGGCGCGGCGCCGACTGGTGGGGCGCGGGCCCCGGAGCCCACTCGCACGTGGGCGGGGTGCGGTGGTGGAACGTGAAGCATCCGGGGGCGTACGCGGGTGCCCTCGCCTCCGGCCGCTCACCGGGCGCAGGCCGCGAGATCCTCTCGGCGGAGGACCGCCGGGTGGAGCGCATCCTGCTGGAGCTGCGGCTCCGCGAGGGGGCACCGCTGGACCTGCTCCACGAGGACGGCCTCAAGGCCTCCCGCCGGGCGCTCACGGACGGACTCCTGCAACAGCGGCCCTACGACGAGGGGCGCGCCGTGCTCACCCTGCGCGGGCGGCTCCTGGCCGACGCGGTGGTGCGGGACCTGGTGGACTGACGGGAACTGTCAGCGGTTGTGGTGCGGGACCTGGTGGGCTGATCGAACCCGTCAGTGGCCGTCGGGGGCCGTGACGAAGTCGATCAACTCCTCGACCCGCCCCAGCAGTTCCGGCTCCAGGTCCTTGTACGACCCCACCTTGGCCAGAATCGCCTGCCACACCGCACCGGTGTTTTCCGGCCAACCCAGGGACCGGCACACGCCCGTCTTCCAGTCCTGCCCGCGTGGGATCCGGGGCCAGGCGGTGATGCCCACGGAGGACGGTTTCACGGCCTCCCAGATGTCGATGTACGGGTGGCCGACGACGAGGGCGTGCTCGCTGGTGACCGACTGGGCGATGCGCCACTCCTTGGTGCCGGGGAGCAGGTGGTCGACCAGGATGCCGAGGCGCGCGTCCGGGCCCGGGGCGAATTCCTCCACGATGGCGGGCAGGTCGTCGACGCCCTCCAGGTACTCGACCACCACGCCCTCGATGCGCAGGTCGTCGCCCCACACCCGCTCGACGAGCTCGGCGTCGTGCCGGCCCTCCACGTAGATCCGCCCGGCGCGGGCCACGCGTGCGCGTGCACCGGGGACGGCCACCGAACCGGATGCCGTACGAGTGGGCCGTAGGGGACTGGAAGGCGGCCTGACCAGGGTCACCACCCTGCCCTCCAGGAGGAAGCCCCTCGGTTCCAGCGGGAACACCCGGTGCTTGCCGAAGCGGTCCTCCAGGGTGACCGTGCCGGCCTCGCAGCGGATCACCGCGCCGCAGAAACCGGTGCCCGGCTCCTCGACCACCAGGCCCGCCTCCGCGGGGACCTCGGGGGCCGGCTTGGGCTTCTTCCACGGCGGGGTCAGGTCGGCGGAGTACTGGCGCATTCGGATGACGATAGGAGAACCGGGCCGACCGCCGTCACGACACGCCGAAACGCGTTGCCAACGCGTCCCGTTGGGCCCGCACGAACCCCGCGTCCACCACCGCTCCGTGACCGGGCACGTACAGCGCGTCCTCCCCGCCCAGGTCGAGAAGCCGGTCAAGCGCGGCCGGCCAGTGCGACGGTACGGCGTCGGGGCCCGCCTGGGGTTCGCCGGACTCCTCGACGAGGTCGCCGCAGAAGACGACCGGCGGGGAGCCGGGGACGAGGACCGCGAGGTCGTGGGCCGTGTGTCCGGGGCCGACGTTCGCGAGCCTGACCTGCCGGTCTGCGCCCAGGGGGAGCGTCAGCTCGTCCGACACCAGGTGACGCGGGTACGTCAGGGCGTCCACGGCCTCGTCGGCCACGCGTGCGTGCAGCCCGTTTTCGACAGCGTCCGTGCGCAGCGCCTCCCGCTCACGCGTCAACACCCGCTCCACGCCCACCGCGCCGAACACCTCGACGCCCGTGAGCGCCGCGGCCCCGAAGACATGGTCGAAATGGGCGTGGGTGAGCGCGAGATGGGTCACACGGCGCCCGGCGAGCGCCTGCGCCTCCGTACGCAACCGCGCGCCCTCCGCGAGGCTCGACCCGGCGTCGATCATCAGCGCCGAACCGTCCCCGACGACCAGCCCGACCGTGCAGTCCCAGCCAGGCAGCCGGCACCGGCCCACCCCGGCCGCGACCCGCTCCCACCCCACCTCTTCCCAAGTCACCGTCATACGGCGACGCTAACGGTGACGGCACTCGGGGCGTGACATCGCAGGACCGGCCTTGCCCAGGGTGTACCTCACGGCCGTACACTGGGCCGGGGAACGCTGGCACTCACGCGCACAGAGTGCCAGGAAAGGGCAGCCCGGCAACAAAACGGCGACCAGAACTGGAGGTGTGCGCGATGCTCAGCGAACGCAGGCTTCAGGTGCTGCGCGCCATTGTCCAGGACTATGTCGGCACCGAGGAGCCAGTGGGGTCCAAGGCGCTCACCGAGCGGCACAGCCTCGGCGTCTCCCCGGCGACCGTGCGCAACGACATGGCGGCCCTGGAGGACGAGGGGTACATCGCCCAGCCGCACACCAGTGCGGGGCGTATCCCGACCGACAAGGGCTACCGGCTCTTCGTCGACAAGCTCGCCGGCGTCAAGCCGATGACCGGCCCCGAGCGCAAGGCGATCCAGAACTTCCTCGACGGCGCGGTCGACCTCGACGACGTCGTGGGCCGTACGGTACGGCTGCTCGCGCAGCTCACCCGGCAGGTCGCCGTCGTGCAGTACCCCTCGCTGACCCGCTCGACCGTCCGGCACGTGGAGCTGCTGTCGCTGGCCCCCGCGCGCGTGATGCTCGTGCTGATCACGGACACCGGGCGGGTCGAGCAGCGCATGGTCGACTGCCCGGCGCCGTTCGGCGAGGCCTCGCTCGCGGATCTGCGGGCGCGGCTCAACAGCCGGATCGCGGGCCGCCGCTTCGCGGACGTCCCGCAGCTCGTGCAGGACCTTCCGGAGGCCTTCGAGGGCGAGGACCGAGGCACGGTCGCGACGGTGCTCTCCACCCTCCTGGAGACGCTCGTCGAGGAGACCGAGGAGCGGCTGATGATCGGCGGCACCTCCAATCTGACCCGCTTCGGACATGACTTTCCCCTCACCATCCGCCCCATCCTGGAAGCGTTGGAGGAGCAGGTCGTGCTCCTCAAGTTGCTTGGTGAGGCGGGGGATTCGGGCATGACCGTACGGATCGGTCATGAGAACGCCTATGAGGGACTCAACTCCACGTCGGTGGTGTCGGTCGGCTACGGTTCGGGCATCGAGGCAGTCGCCAAGCTCGGCGTGGTCGGACCGACCCGCATGGACTACCCGGGAACGATGGGAGCGGTACGCGCAGTGGCACGGTACGTCGGACAGATCCTGGCGGAGTCATAAGTGGCCACGGACTACTACGCCGTTCTCGGCGTGCGTCGCGACGCGTCGCAGGATGAGATCAAGAAGGCCTTCCGCCGGCTCGCGCGCGAGCTGCACCCGGACGTGAATCCGGATCCGAAGACCCAGGAGCGGTTCAAGGAGATCAACGCCGCTTACGAGGTGCTCTCGGACCCGCAGAAGAAGCAGGTCTACGACCTCGGCGGCGACCCCCTCTCGCAGGCGGGCGGCGCGGGCGCGGGCTTCGGAGCCGGTGGCTTCGGGAACTTCTCGGACATCATGGACGCGTTCTTCGGTACGGCGTCGCAGCGCGGACCGCGCTCGCGCACCCGCCGGGGCCAGGACGCCATGATCCGGCTGGAGATCGAGCTCGACGAGGCTGCCTTCGGCACCACGAAGGACATCCAGGTCGACACGGCCGTCGTCTGCAACACCTGCAACGGCGAGGGCGCCGCCCCCGGCACCTCCGCACAGACCTGTGACATGTGTCGCGGTCGCGGTGAGGTCTCGCAGGTGACCCGGTCCTTCCTGGGCCAGGTCATGACGTCCCGCCCGTGCCCGCAGTGCCAGGGCTTCGGCACGGTCGTGCCGACGCCGTGCCCGGAGTGCGCCGGTGACGGCCGCGTCCGCTCGCGGCGCACGCTCACGGTCAAGATCCCGGCCGGTGTGGACAACGGCACGCGGATCCAGCTCGCGGGCGAGGGCGAGGTCGGCCCCGGCGGCGGCCCCGCCGGTGACCTGTACGTCGAGATCCACGAGCTGCCGCACGCGATGTTCCAGCGCCGCGGTGACGACCTGCACTGCACGGTCACGCTCCCGATGACGGCGGCGTCCCTCGGCACGAAGGTGCCGTTGGAGACGCTGGACGGCATGGAGGAGGTCGACATCCGACCGGGCACCCAGTCCGGCCAGTCGATCCCGCTGCACACCCGCGGCATCACACATCTGCGCGGCGGCGGCCGGGGCGACCTCATCGTCCACGTCGAGGTCACCACCCCGACCAAGCTGGACGTGGAACAGGAACGCCTGCTCCGCGAACTGGCCAAGCTGCGCGGCGAGGAGCGGCCCACGGGGACGTTCCAGCCGGGGCAGCAGGGGCTGTTCTCGCGCCTCAAGGACGCTTTCAACGGTCGCTGAGAGGGTCCGGGGGCTGCCGCCCCCGGGCCCTCTCCTCGGTCCGAACGGCCTCGTCCTTCATGGCCGGACCGGCTGAAAGTAATGGCATGTGCCAGGGCCAAGGCCGGATTCGGACTTGTTCGGAGGACGTGACAACATGCCGTCATGTCCTCCGCACTGACCGATCTCCTCCCTCATCCGATCGTGCAGGCCCCGATGGCGGGCGGTGTCTCCGTCCCGCGTCTCGCGGCCGCCGTGTCCGAGGCCGGCGGGCTGGGGTTCCTCGCCGCCGGGTACAAAACGGCCGACGGCATGTACCAGGAGATCAAGCAGCTGCGGAGTCTGACGGGCCGCCCCTTCGGCGTGAACCTCTTCATGCCGCAGCCGGAGTACGCGGACAAGGCCGCGGTCGACGTCTACGCCCACCAGTTGGCCGGCGAGGCCACCTGGTACGAGACGGAACTCGGCGACCCGGACAGCGGCCGTGAGGACGGCTACGACGCCAAGCTGTCCGTCCTGCTGGACAACCCGGTGCCGGTGGCCTCCTTCCACTTCGGGATCCCGGCCCCGGCGGTGCTGGACGCGCTGCGCCGGGGCGGCACCTTCACCCTCGTCACCGTCACCACCGCCGAGGAGGCCCTCGCCGTGGAGCGGGCCGGTGCCGACGCGGTGATCGCGCAGGGCGTCGAGGCCGGCGGCCACCAGGGCACCCACCGCGACCTCCCGGAGAACGACGGCGCCAGCGTCGGCCTGCTCTCCCTCGTCGCCCAGATCCGCGAGACCGTGAACCTCCCGATCGTCGCCGCCGGCGGCCTGATGCGCGGCAGCCAGATAGCCGCGGCCCTCGCGGCGGGCGCGAGCGCGGCCCAGCTCGGCACGGCGTTCCTCGCCACCCCGGAGTCCGGCGCCCACGCGCTCCACAAGCTGGCACTCACCAACCCCCTGTTCACGCGTACCGAGTTGACCCGCGCGTTCTCCGGCCGCCCGGCCCGCGGCCTGGTCAACCGTTTCATGCGCGAGCACGGCCCGTACGCCCCCGCCGCGTACCCGGAGATCCACCACCTGACCTCGCCGCTGCGCAAGGCCGCCGCCAAGGCCGGCGACGCGCAGGGCATGGCCCTGTGGGCCGGACAGGGCCACCGCATGGCACGCGAGCTGCCCGCCGGCCAGCTGGTCGAGGTGCTGGTCGCCGAACTGGCCTCCGCCCGGACAGCGTTGTCGTCCGGGGGCGACCTCCGGTGACCGCGCCGGTGTTCGTGGTCGAGTCCCTTCAGGGTGTGGGCCCCGGTTCCGTCGCCGAGGTGGACGGCCCCGAGGGACGGCACGCCGTTTCCGTACGGCGGCTGCAGCCCGGCGAGGACGTCGTCCTCACGGACGGGCAGGGCCGGGGCGCCTCCGGTGTGGTCCTCAGGGCCGAGGGCAAGGACCGCCTGATCGTCGAACTCCACGATTTCCCCGTCGAGTCCGAGCCCACCCCCCGCATCACCGTCGTCCAGGCCCTCCCCAAGGGCGACCGCGGCGAGCTGGCCGTCGAGACGATGACCGAGACCGGCGTCGACGCGATCGTCCCCTGGGCGGCCTCCCGTTGCATCACGCAGTGGAAGGGCGACCGGGGTCTCAAGGCCCTCGCCAAGTGGCGGGCCACCGCACGGGAGGCCGGCAAGCAGTCCCGCCGGCTGCGCTTCCCGGAGGTCGCGGACGCGGCAACGAGCAAGCAGGTTGCGGCACTTCTGGCCAAAGCCGACTTCGCCGCCGTGCTCCACGAGGACCGCGACTACGGCAGCGAGCCCCTGGCCACCGCCGAACTCCCCGCCGAGGGCGAGATCGTGCTGGTCGTGGGCCCCGAAGGAGGCGTCTCCCCCGAGGAGTTGGCGCTCTTCGAGGACGCGGGGGCGAAGGCATGCCGGCTCGGGCGTAGCGTGCTGCGTACATCGACGGCCGGGACCGCGGCGACCGCGCTGCTCCTGGGCCGTACCGGACGCTGGTCCTGAACCAGGGGGGATCGCCCGTGGAACTCGCCCAAGTACGGCTGCTCGTCACCGACTTCGCCGCCTGCTACCGCTTCTACGCCGAAGTCCTCGGCCTGAAGCCCCAGTCGGGGGCCGCCGAGGGACCGTACGAGAAGTTCAGCCCCTCCATCGGCTCGGCCGGGATCGCGCTGCAGGACCGGGCGATGATGGCCCAAGTGCTGGGCGAGCTGGGGGACTTGGCGACGGGGCACCGGTCGCTGGTGGTGCTGCGGGTGGACGGACTGGACGGGTACTGCGAGCAGATCACGGCCCGGGGCGCGGTACTGCTGCACGGGCCCGCGCCGATGACGGACCGGATGCGGGTCGCCCATCTCAAGGACCCCGAGGGCAATGTGGTGGAGCTTCAGGAGTGGCTGCTGCTGCGCGGCTGAGGCCACGCGCCGGTGCATTACGCCCCCGGCGCACGGGTGGCCGTATGCGCTCTTCCGTGTGCGCCGCGACGGTGGCAGGCTGCCGTCCATGGGGGCTTTGAGACGGAACTGGCGTCGGCCGCGCGGGCGGCGGGTGGCCGCTGTGGCGGGGCTCGCGGTGGTGACCGTGGGCGGGGCCGTCGCGTGCCAGCCCGGTGATCTCAGCTCGGCGACCGTCGCGTACACGACCGACAAGACGGCGACCGCGGAGTTCAAGCGGGACCATGTGAGCGTGCGCTGGCTGACCTGCACCGGCAACTACGGCAGCGGCAACAAGGCCTACACGCCAGGGAAGACGCCCTCGCCGACCGAGACCACGGTCGTCAGCGTCGACTGCCAGGGGCAGACGAGCGACAACCGGGACATCACCGTCACCGGCAAGGTCACCCGGGCCGTCGACGGCGCGTGCGTACGCGGTGACCTGGTCGGCAAGGTGGCCGGTAAGCAGGTGTTCCACGTCACCGGGCTCGGCGACTGCAACGCGGCGACGCCGTCGTCCGTGTCCAACCCGAACCCGACCCTCACCTACGGCCCGGGACCGACCGTCACCGTCACGGTCACCAAGACGATCTGGTGCAAGGGCGACCCGACCTGCTGGCCTGTCGAAGGCAAGTGATCCAAAGGGCTGTCGGCGGATACCGCCGATGCATAACCTGATCAGGTGACTCAGCCCTCAGCGTCCGCAGCCCAGGCCTATCTCCGCTTCCCGCACCTGCACGGCGAGTTGGTCGCCTTCACCGCCGAGGACGACGTGTGGCTGGCATCCCTCGACGGCGGCGGAAGGGCCTGGCGGGTCAGCGCCGAGAACGTGCCGGTGACCCACCCCCGCATCTCGCCCGACGGCACGACCGTCGCCTGGACCTCCACCCGCGACGGCGCCCCCGAGGTGCACATCGCCCCGGTCGACGGCGGCCCCGCCAAACGCCTGACGCACTGGGGCAGTTCACGCACCCAGGTGCGAGGCTGGACCGCCGACGGCGAGGTCCTGGTGACCAGCGCCCACGGCCAGGCCAACCTCCGCCGCAGCTGGGCCCGTTCGGTCCCGCTGGACGGCGGACCGGCGACGATCCTCCCGTACGGCTGGGTCGGCGATGTCGCCCGCGGTGAGACGGCCACGGTCCTCCTCTCCGCCCCCATGGGCCGCGAGGCCGCCTGGTGGAAGCGCTACCGGGGCGGTACGGCGGGCAAGTTGTGGATCGACCGCGACGGCGACGGCGAATTCACGCGCCTGCACGAGGAGTTGGACGGCAACATCGAGTACCCGGTGTGGGCGGGGGAGCGGATTGCGTTCCTCTCCGACCACGAGGGCACCGGCGCGCTGTACTCCTCCCTCGCTGACGGTTCCGACCTCCGCCGCCACACCCCGCTCGACGGCTTCTACGCCCGGCACGCGTCCGGTGACGGCACCCGGATCATCTACTCCTCCGCCGGCCAACTCTGGCTCCTCGACGACCTGGACGGCGCCGAACCGCGCCGCCTCGACATCCGGCTCGGCGGACAGCGCATCGACCAGCAGCCGTTCCCGGTGGCCGCGGCCCGCTGGTTCGGGTCCGCTTCCCCCGACCACACCGCGCGCGGCAGCGCGGTCGCCGTGCGCGGCGCCGTCCACTGGGTCACCCACCGCTCCGGCCCGGCCCGCGCACTCGCCGCCACACCCGGCGTCCGGGCCCGGCTGCCCCGCACCTTCCGCGCCGACGGCGAGGAGTGGGTGGTGTGGGTGACGGACGCCGAGGGCGACGACGCCCTGGAGTTCGCCCCCGCCACCGGCCTCGCCCCCGGCGCCACCCCGCGCAGGCTCGCCGCCGGACAGCTCGGCCGCGTCCTCGCCCTCACCGTGGCCCCCGACGGCAGCCGGGTCGCCGTGGGCTCGCACGACGGACGCGTCCTCCTCGTGGAGCGGGAAACCGGAGAGGTCCGCGAGGTGGACCGCAGCGAGGACGGCGACGCGTCGGGCCTCGCCTTCTCCCCGGACTCCGCCTGGCTCGCCTGGTCGCACCCCGGCCCGCGCCCGCTGCGCCAGCTCAAGCTCGCCAACACCACCGACCTGTCGGTCACCGAGGCGACCCCGCTCCGCTTCCAGGACTACGCCCCCGCCTTCACCCTCGACGGCAAGCACCTGCTCTTCCTCTCCACCCGCTCCTTCGACCCGGTCTACGACGAGCACGTCTTCGACCTGGCCTTCGTGGTCGGCGACCGCCCGCACCTGATCACCCTCGCCGCCACGACCCCGTCCCCCTTCGGACCGCAGCGGCACGGCCGCCCCTTCGAGACCCCGGACAAGGACGAGACCCCCGACAGCGAGGGCCGCCCGACCACCCGCGTCGACCTCGAAGGGCTCGCCGACCGCATCGTCCCCTTCCCGGTGGAGGCCGGCCGCTACACCAACCTGCGCGCGGCCAAGGACGGCGTCCTGTGGCTGCGCCACCCGGTGCAGGGAGTCCTCGGCGCCACCCGCGCGACCCCCGAAGACCCGGACCCCAAAACCGAGTTGGAGCGCTACGACCTCGCCCAGCAGCGCATCGAGCACCTCGCCGGGGACGCCGACCACTTCGAGGTGAGCGGCGACGGCAAACGCGTCCTGCTGTGGACCGACCACAAGCTGAGGGTCGTACCGAGCGACCGCCGCGCCTCCTCCGAGGACGACGACAACGACACGAACATCAACGTCGACCTGTCCCGCATCCGCCAGACCGTCGACCCGGCCGCCGAGTGGCGGCAGATGTACGACGAGACCGGCCGCGTCATGCGGGACAACTTCTGGCGCGCCGACATGAGCGGCGTCGACTGGGACGGCGTCCTCGACCGCTACCGCCCCGTCCTGGACCGCGTAGCCACTCACGACGACCTCGTCGACCTCCTCTGGGAGGTGCACGGCGAACTCGGCACCTCGCACGCCTACGTCACCCCGCGCGGCGGCCACGGCCACGGCGAACGCCAGGGCCTGCTCGGCGCCGACATCTCCCGTCACGAGGACGGCAGTTGGCGCATCGACCGCATCCTGCCCTCGGAGACCTCCGACCCGAACGCCCGCGCCCCGCTCGCCGCCCCCGGCGTCGCCGTCCGCGCGGGCGACGCGATCCTCGCGATCGCCGGACAGCCCGTCGACCCGGTGACCGGACCCGCCCCCCTGCTCGTCGGCACGGCGGGCAAGCCCATCGAGCTGACCGTCTCCCCGGCCGGCGGCGGCGACCCGCGGCACGCGGTGGTCGTCCCCCTCGCGGACGAGGAACCGCTGTACTACCACGCATGGGTGGCCGACCGGCGCGCCTACGTCCACGAGAAGTCCGGCGGCCGCCTCGGCTACCTCCACGTCCCCGACATGCAGGCCCCCGGCTGGGCCCAGATCCACCGCGACCTGCGCGTAGAGGTGGCCCGCGAGGGCCTGGTCGTCGACGTCCGCGAGAACCGCGGCGGCCACACCTCGCAGCTCGTCATCGAGAAGCTGGCCCGCCGCATCGTCGGCTGGGACCTCCCGCGCGGCATGCGCCCGTACAGCTACCCCGAGGACGCCCCCCGGGGCCCCGTCGTCGCCGTGGCCAACGAGTTCTCCGGCTCCGACGGCGACATCGTCAACGCGGCGATCAAAGCGCTGGGCATCGGCCCGGTGGTCGGTACGCGTACGTGGGGCGGCGTGATCGGCATCGACAGCAGGTATCGGCTGGTCGACGGCACGCTCATCACCCAGCCCAAGTACGCGTTCTGGCTTGAGGGTTACGGCTGGGGGGTGGAGAACCACGGGGTGGACCCGGACGTGGAGGTGGTGCAGCGTCCGCAGGACTACGCGGCGGGGAGGGACACCCAGCTGGACGAGGCAATCCGCTTGGCGTTGGAAGCGCTGGAGACCAGTCCGGCGAAAACACCGCCAGTCCTGCCCACCTGAGGGGCGCGGGGCTGTGTCGATGTGCGGCTCCGCCGCGTCGCCGCGACCAGCCCCCACGCACCCGCACCCGACGACGATACGATGCCTCGCGTAAAGCACCACCAGACTTCCGGAGGGAACCCGCATGGCTGGCGAACCGCAGAACGACTGCCTGTTCTGCAAGATCGTCGCGGGCCAGATCCCGGCAACGATCGTCCGCGAAACAGACACCACCGTCGCGTTCCGGGACATCAACCCCCAGGCCCCGACCCACGTCCTGGTGATTCCCCGGGTCCACTACCCCGACGCCGTGTCCCTCGCCACGGCAGAACCGGCGATCGCCGCCGACATCCTGCGCGAGGCGGGCGGGATCGCCGCCGACGAGAAGCTCGACAGCTACCGCATCGTGTTCAACACGGGTACCGGAGTGGGCCAGACCGTGTTCCACGCCCATGCCCATCTCCTGGGCGGCCGGGGTATGACCTGGCCCCCGGGATAACTCGCCGTGTCCGTACGTGAGTTGGTGGTCCTGGGCACCGCCAGCCAGGTCCCCACCCGGCACCGCAACCACAACGGCTACCTGCTGCGCTGGGACGGCGAGGGCATCCTCTTCGACCCCGGCGAGGGCACCCAGCGTCAGATGCTGCGTGCCGGGGTGGCCGCGCACGACCTCAACCGCATCTGCGTCACCCACTTCCACGGCGACCACTCACTCGGCCTCGCGGGCGTCATCCAGCGCATCAACCTGGACCGCGTCCCGCACCCGATCACCGCCCACTACCCGAAGTCCGGCCAGCGCTTCTTCGACCGCCTGCGCTACGCCACCGCGTACCGCGAGACGGTCGGCATCACCGAGGCCCCGGTGTCCGAGGACGGCGTACTGGCCACCACGCCGGCCTACACACTGGAGGCCCGCAAGCTCTCCCACCCCGTCGAGTCCTACGGCTACCGCCTCACCGAACCCGACGGCCGACGCATGCTCCCCGACCGCCTCGCCGCGCACGGCATCAAGGGCCCGGACGTGGGCCGTGTCCAGCGCGAGGGGGCGATCGGCGATGTCACGCTCGACGACGTCAGTGAGGTACGGCACGGGCAGCGGTTCGCGTTCGTCATGGACACCCGCCTCTGCGACGGAGTACACGCCCTCGCGGAGGGCTGCGACCTGCTGGCCATCGAGTCGACGTTCCTCGACGAGGACGAGCAACTGGCCGTAGACAATGGTCACTTGACCGCAGGGCAGGCGGCCCGGGTGGCGCGGGACGCGGGCGTACGGCATCTCGTCCTCACCCACTTCAGTCAGCGGTACTCCGGGCCGGAGGAGTTCGAGCGGCAGGCGCGGGCGGCGGGGTTCGAGGGGGAGCTGACCGTGGCGCACGATCTACTCAGGGTGCCGGTTCCGAAACGGCGGTAAAACACCCGTACGATACTTCGATGCCCATCCCGAAAGCCGAACTGCACCTCCACATCGAAGGCACCCTGGAACCCGAGCTGGCCTTCGCGCTCGCCGCCCGCAACGGCGTCGAGCTGCCGTACGCGGACACCGAAGAACTGCGCAAGGCGTACCTCTTCGAGGACCTCCAGTCGTTCCTGAACCTCTACTACGAGCTGATGGCCGTCCTGCGCACCGAGCGGGACTTCGAGGACCTCGCGAACGCCTATCTCGCCCGCGCCGCCGCGCAGGGCGTACGGCACGCGGAGATCTTCTTCGACCCGCAGGCGCACATCGCGCGGGGCGTGGACATGGGCACGGTGGTGGAGGGCCTGTGGCGGGCGCTGGGCAGCAGCGAGACCAACCACGGCATCTCGACCCGGCTCATCATGTGCTTCCTGCGCGACGAGTCCGCCGACTCGGCCATGGCGACCCTGGACGCGGCCAAGCCGTATCTCGACCGGATCACCGGCATCGGCCTCGACTCGGCCGAGGTCGGCCACCCGCCGGTGAAGTTCCGCGAGGTCTACGAGGCCGCCGCCGCGCTGGGGCTACGACGCGTCGCGCACGCCGGTGAGGAGGGCCCGCCGGCCTACATCACCGAGGCGCTGGACGTTCTCGGCGTCGAGCGCATCGACCACGGGTTGCGCTGCGTGGAGGACGAGGAGCTGGTCGCGCGGCTGGTCCGCGACCGCATTCCGCTCACCCTCTGCCCGCTGTCGAACGTCCGGTTGCGCGCGGTGGACGTCCTCGCCGAGCACCCGCTCCCGGCCATGCTGGACGCGGGCCTGCTCTGCACGGTCAACTCCGACGACCCGGCCTACTTCGGCGGCTACGCGGGCGACAACTTCGACGCCGTGCGCGAGGCCCTTGGCCTGACCGAGGAGCGACTGCGTGAGCTGGCCCGCAACTCCTTCGTGGCGTCCTTCCTGGGGGACGACGAGGAGCGGCGGGCGGGGTATCTCGCGGAGGTCGAGGCGTACGTGTTCTGAGCGGCCCTGATGAAGTGGTCGCTGGGCTGTGCCGATGTGCGGCTCCGCCGCGTGGGCGCGACCGGCCACGACGGGCCCGGTGGAGGACGAGGCCCCTTCAGGGCCGATGCGGGGGCCTGGGGGCGGCAGCCCCCAGTAACGGCCACACCGACACCGGGCGCCAACTCGACAGGCGCTAACGCCAATGAACCGATCCGCCGGCCGCAGGCTGCGTCGCCTCGATCTTCGCCCGGATCTCCCGCATGACGGCAACGATCTGCCCCTCGTGCTCCGGCGTCAGCCGAACCACCGGCACCGAGCAACTGATCGCGTCCAGCGGCGGGTTGTCGTAGCGCAGCGCGAAGCCGAAGCCGACGATCCCGAGGACGCCCTCCTCGCGGTCGATCGAGTAGCCCCGCCCGCGGACGGTCGCGAGGTCGGCGGCCAGCGCGTCCCGGTCGGTGTGGGTGTGCGGCGTCGCCTGCTCGTACGGCCCGGGCGGCAACTCGGCGTCCGGCCGTTCCGCGAGCAGCGCCTTGCCCAGGGCACCCACATGCGCCGGCAGCCGCCGCCCCACCCTGCTGATGGTCCGCAGGTACTCGTGCGACTCCCGCGTCGCCAGATACGCCACGTCCCGCCCGTCCAGCCGCCCCAGGTGGATCGTCTCGCCGAGCGCCTGGGACGCCTCGTCGAGATACGGCCGTACGACCCTCACGCGCGGGTCGGAGTCCAGATAGCTCGTGCCGGTGAGCAGGGCGTGGAGGCCGATGCCGTAGAGCGAACCGGTGACGTCCGTGCGGACCCAGCCGTGCGCGATCAGGGTCTGGAGGAGGGCGTACATCGAGCTGCGCGGGACGCCCAGCTCGTCGGCGAGTTCCTGGAGGCGCGCGGGACGGTCGCCGCGCGCGGCGAGCAGTTCGAGCAGCTCGACCGTGCGGGCGGCGGACTTCACCTCGCGGACGCCACCGGGCTCTGACATGCACCGATCGTAGCGAGGGGCTCGGCGAGGGGCTTTGGAGGTGGCCCACCCATTGACGGTCACAGTTCGCGTATCTAAACTCTGTCTTCATACGTGGATAGCGTCTACATAGGGAGATGGCACAGTGAACGGCGACACGGAGACCGTGGTGCGCGGGTTGCGGGACGGGATGGCGGGCGGCGTGCTCTCCTTCCCGCTCACCTCCTTCCACGACGACGGCTCCCTCGACCCCGACGGATTCCGCACCCATGTCGCGGACCGGATCGCCACCGCCCCCGGCGCCGTGTTCCCCGCCTGCGGCACCGGCGAGTTCTTCTCGCTCGACGAGGACGAGTACCGCACGGTCGTCACCATCGCCGTGGAGGAGGCGGCCGGCCGCGTCCCCGTCGTCGCCGGTGTCGGCTACGGCTGGGCGCAGGCCGCCCGCTTCGCGCGCATCGCCGAGGAAGCGGGCGCCGACGCGCTCCTCGTCCTGCCGCACTACCTCGTCGCCGCCCCGCAGGACGGCCTGGTGGCCCAGCTGGAGCAGCTCGCCGCCCGCACCCGGCTCCCGCTCATCGCCTACCAGCGCGGCCAAGTCGCCTACGGACTGGACGCGTTCAGGCGGATCGCGCAGATCCCCGGCGTCATCGGCCTCAAGGACGGACACAGCGACCTCGACCGCCTCCAACGCCTCACGCTCGCCGCCCCCGAGGGCTTCCTCTTCTTCAACGGCGCCTCGACCGCCGAGATCCAGGCCCGCGCCTACGCCACCGTCGGCGTCCCCGCCTACTCCTCCGCCGTCCACGCCTTCGCCCCCGAGATCGCGAACGCCTTCTTCACCGCCCTGCACGACGGGGACAACGGGCACGGCGGCGACGACAAAACCGTGGAGAAGCTGCTGCGCGACTTCTACGTCCCGTTCGTCGAACTCCGCGACCGCGTACCGGGATACGCCGTTTCGCTGGTCAAGGCGGCGGCCCGGCTGCGCGGCCACCCGGTCGGCCCTGTACGAGCCCCGCTCACCGACCCCTCGGCCGCCGACCTGGCCGACCTCACGACCCTGCTCGCCACCGGACTCGACCTCGTAGGAGCCGTGCTGTGAACCTCACCATCGCCGACGTCCGCCTGACCCCGATCCTGGTCGCCGACCCGCCCCTCCTGAACACCCAGGGCGTCCACCAGCCCTACACCCCGCGCCTGATCGTCGAGATCGAGACGGCCGACGGGATCACCGGCCTCGGCGAGACCTACGGCGACACCAAGTACCTGGAACTGGCCCGCCCCTTCGCCGAGAAGCTGATCGGTCGTCAAGTCAGCGATACAAACGGCCTGTTCACGGTCGCCGACGAGGTCGCCGTCGACAGTTCCCGGGTCTCCGGGCAGGTCGACGTCGGTGGACTGCGCGGTGTCCAGACCGCCGACAAGCTGCGCCTGTCCGTCGTCTCCGCCTTCGAGGTCGCCTGCCTCGACGCGCTCGGCAAGTCGCTCGGGCTGCCCGTACACGCCCTGCTCGGGGGCAAGTTGAGGGACCAGGTCGAGTACAGCGCCTACCTGTTCTACAAGTGGGCCGACCACCCCGAGGGCGTGGCGGCCGAGAAGGACGACTGGGGCGCCGCCGTCGACCCGGCCGGAGTCGTCGAGCAGGCACGGAAGTTCAAGGAGCGGTACGGCTTCACCTCCTTCAAGCTCAAGGGCGGAGTCTTCCCGCCCGACGAGGAGATCGCCGCCGTACGGGCGTTGGCGGCGGCCTTCCCCGACCACCCCCTCCGCCTCGACCCCAACGGCGCCTGGTCCGTGGAGACTTCGCTGAAGGTGGCGAAAGAAATCGGGGACGTCCTCGAATACCTGGAGGACCCGGCCCTCGGCACCCCCGCGATGGCCGAGGTGTCCGCCGGGACCGACGTGCCGCTCGCCACCAACATGTGCGTGACGACGTTCGCCGAGATCAAAGAGGCGTTCACCAAGGACGCCGTGCAGGTGGTGCTCTCCGACCACCACTACTGGGGCGGACTGCGCAACACCCAGCAACTCGCCGCCATCTGCCGCACGTTCGGCGTCGGCATCTCCATGCACTCCAACACCCACCTCGGGATCAGCCTCGCCGCGATGACCCACGTCGCGTCGACCGTCCCCAACCTCCACCACGCCTGCGACTCCCACTACCCCTGGCAGTCGGAGGACGTCCTCACCGAACGCCTCACCTTCACCGACGCCAAGGTCACCGTCTCCGACGCACCCGGCCTGGGCGTCGAACTCGACCGCGCCAAGCTGGAGTTCCTGCACCAGCGGTGGCTCGACGACGACGGTTCGCTGCGCGAGCGCGACGACGCGGCCGCGATGCGGATCACCGACCCGGAGTGGGTCATGCCTTCGATGCCGCGCTGGTAACTCCCGTTCCCAGATCTCCCGCCGAGTCTCCTGCCGGGGCGCGGTCGTGGTGAGGGGGCTATGACCGGATCCGGACGCGGGCGGTCACGGTGGCCGCGGCGCGCCCGCCCGAGCCGTCGCCGGATGCGGCACGCGCCGTAGGTCTGGGACCTGCGGCTGCCCGGTACCGGCGCGACGGGCGGGCCCGGAGCGGGAGTAGCCCTCGCGCGCGCGTGGTGGTGCACACTGGCCTGATCCGTATCACGTCAGGGAGCGCACCGTGACCGCGTCCAACGCGTCCACCTCCACCAGTGAAGGCTCGTCCTGCCGGGCCGCCGAGGTCGACCCCTTGGCCGGGCTGCGCGCGGCGGACGATCCGCCCTGGGACGTGTACCTCACCGGCACCGTCTTCCTCGACATCATCTTCACCGGGCTCGAATCCGCCCCGGTGCGCGGCACCGAGTCCTGGGCGCGCGGGATGGGGTCGAGCCCGGGAGGCGTGGCGAACATGGCGACCGCGCTCGCCAGGCTGGGGCTGCGGACCTCGCTCGCCGCGGCCTTCGGCGACGACCACTACGGCGAGTACTGCTGGGACGCGTTGCAACAGGGCGAGGGCATCGACCTCTCCACCTCCCGCACGGTGCCCGGCTGGCACTCGCCGGTCACCGTGTCGATGGCGTACGAGGGCGAACGCACGATGGTGTCCCACGGCCACGAGCCGCCCCCGGAGGTCGTGTTCGGCCAAGGGGGCGCACCTGACTGCCCGCCACGCGCGCGTGCCGCCGTCGCCTCGCTCACCCCAGGCAAGCAGGCCCCCTGGGTCGCCCAGGCCGCGAGCGAGGGCACCCGGATCTTCGCCGACGTCGGCTGGGACGACACCGGCGCCTGGGACCTCGCCGGACTCGCCGACCTCGCGCACTGCGAGGCGTTCCTGCCGAACGCCGAGGAGGCCATGCGCTACACCGGCGCCGACTGCCCCCGCGCCGCCGCCCACGCGCTCACCGAACACGTACCGCTGGCCGTCGTCACCCTCGGCGCGGACGGCGCGTACGCCGTGGACCGGCGTACCGGAGAGTCCGCCGAGGTCCCGGCGATCGCCGTCGAGGCCCTCGACCCCACCGGCGCGGGCGACGTCTTCGTGGCCGGCTTCGTCACCGGCACCCTGGCCGGCTGGCCGCTCGCCGACCGCCTCGCCTTCGCCGGACTCACCGCCGCCCTCTCCGTCCAGGAGTTCGGCGGCTCCCTCTCCGCGCCGGGCTGGTCCGAGATCGGCGCCTGGTGGCGCAAGGTCCACTCCGTCGCGGGCCAGGACCCCACCGCCCTGAACCGGTACGCGTTCCTGGCGGGACTCGTACCGGAGGAGGAACAGGGCAGCGGCAGTCCCTGGCCGTTGCGGCGGGCGGTGCCGACGATCGGGTTCGGCCGGTCGACGTGAGCGGGACGGAGTGAGCGGGGTGGGGAGGAGCGGGGCGTCGGCCCGGCTCGGCCCGGCTCGGCGAGTCGTTCCCGCCGACCCCTCCGGTCGGCCTCAGGAACCGTCCGCCACCCGCTCCACCACACCCACCAGACTCACGACCTCCTCGCGCACCGCCGCGCGTACCGCGTCCGGCAGCGTCCCGAGCGCGGTGCGGTCGAGCACGTCGAGTATTCGCTCGGCGTCCGCGTCGTAGGGCGTGCTCTCGCTGATGACGTCGTAGCCGTCACGGACGGCGACACCGACCTGCGGCGGCTCGGCACCCTCCGCCGCGCGCACGGCGACCGCGACCACGAAGGGGACCTCTCCCCGCACCTCACCGGTCAGCTTGCGATAGCCGCTGGCGACCGGCTCGCGCCAGCGCAGGTTCAGCAGCAACGGGCGCTTCGCCAGCAGCTCGGCGAGGTCGGTCTCGACGGGACCGTCCGGTTCAAGGACCACCGCGCGGGCGTCCAGCACCAGCGCGGCCGGCAGCAGACAGCGCAGCGTGCTGCCGACGATGTTGCCGCCGACGGTGGCGGTCCGGCGCACCGCCCCGGTTCCGACGCCCGCCGCCGCCCGCCGCAGTACCTCCGGCACCCGCTCGTCGATCTCGTGCAGCAGTACGGCCGCGCCCAGCGTCCCGTCCCCGATCACCTTCGCCTCGGGCAGCTCCCGCAGGGACACCGCCTGCTCGGGGAACCCGTCCCGTTGCCAGGAGGCCCACACCAGCGTCGCTCCGCCGACGGGCACCGCCCCCTCGACCAGGCACTCCTGTGCTTCGGACACGGACGTGGGCAGACGCACGAACACAGCGGCCGACCTGCTTTCCCTGTACGGCCCGGCGGTGGGAGCCACGGCCCACCGGCCGGACCTCCTGCTGACACTTGGCTGACACGCACATTGTCCGTACAAGCGAGGGGGCGCGAACAGGGCTCACGGCGTCACCCCGAGCGCCTCCCCTGCGCCGGACACGCTCCCGGAACGGGGACGACAAGCCCGCGTCGTGCCCGCACCGTGCCCGGATTTCGTGGCCCGACGGTCACCGAAAAGCCCTACGGCGTTGTCAGTGGCCCGGCGTACCCTGGAAACCGCCAGGCCGCCCTTGTGGCGGGAGAGTCTTTTCGAGGAGGACGAGCAAGGCCTACAGAGCCGGCCCATGACTCAGACACCCACAGCTCACACCCCCGCGCAGGAGCAGGCGAGTGCACGGTTCACCGTCCCCGCCCAGCATCCGATGGTCATGGTACTGGGGTCCGGAGACGCCCTCCTGCGCGTGATCGAGAAGGCCTTCCCGGCGGCCGACATCCACGTCCGGGGCAATGAGATCAGCGCGGTCGGCGACGCCCGCCAAGTAGCCCTCGTCCAGCGCCTGTTCGACGAGATGATGCTGGTGCTCCGCACCGGGCAGCCGATGACGGAGGACGCAGTGGAACGCTCGATCGCCATGCTCAGGGCGAGCGAGAACGGGGATGGTCCCGAGGAGACACCGGCCGAGGTGCTCACCCAGAACATCCTGTCCTCGCGAGGCCGCACGATCCGCCCCAAGACCCTCAACCAGAAGCGGTACGTCGACGCGATCGACAAGAACACGATCGTCTTCGGCATCGGCCCCGCCGGCACCGGCAAGACCTACCTCGCCATGGCCAAGGCGGTCCAGGCCCTGCAGGCCAAGCAGGTCAGCAGGATCATCCTGACCCGCCCGGCGGTGGAGGCGGGCGAGCGGCTGGGATTCCTCCCGGGCACCCTCTACGAAAAGATCGACCCGTACCTGCGCCCGCTGTACGACGCGCTGCACGACATGCTGGACCCGGAGTCGATCCCGAAGCTGATGGCGGCGGGCACGATCGAGGTGGCACCGCTGGCATATATGAGGGGCCGAAGCCAACCGATCTTTACGAACGTCCTGACTCCTGACGGTTGGCGCCCCATCGGGGACCTTCAGGTCGGCGACCTGGTCATCGGCTCGAACGGCGAGCCGACCCCGGTCCTTGGCGTGTATCCGCAGGGCGAGAGGGACATCTACCGCGTCAGTGCTCAGGACGGTTCCTGGACCCTGTGCTGTGGCGAGCACTTGTGGACGGTACGCACGGCCTCGGACAGGCGCCGTGACAAGCCGTGGCGTGTCCTGGAGACCCAGGAGATGATCGGCAACCTGCGGGCGGCACACGCCCGCAGGTACGAGCTGCCTATGCTCACGGCACCGGTCTGCTTCCCCGAGCGTGAGGTCCCCATGGACCCGTACGCGCTGGGGCTGTTGCTGGGCGACGGATGCCTCACGGGTTCCACCACTCCGTCTTTCGCGACAGAGGATCCGGAGCTGGCCGAGGCGCTTGAATCCGCGCTGCCCGGTGTCGCGCCGCGGCACAGGGGCGGACCCGACTACGTCATCAACCGGATCAAGTCCCCCGGCGACGTGGTCACTTTGGAGAACCCCGTCACGCGGGCGTTGCGCCAGCTGGACCTGCTGCGTACTCGCTCGCACACCAAGCTCGTCCCGGACGACTACCTGTACAACTACACCGACGTACGGTTGGCCGTTCTCCAGGGGCTGCTCGACTCCGACGGCGGTCCGGTCACGCAGAAGGACCGCACCTGCCGGATCCAGTACTCGACGACGTCGATCATGCTCCGCGACGACGTGATCGCGCTGGTGCAGTCGCTGGGCGGGGTCGCGTACACCCGCCGCAGGGCGGCCGAGGGTCGCAAGCCGGGCCTCGCGAAGGGGCGGGAGGTCGGCCACCGGCACGACGCCCACATCATCGACATCCGCCTCCCCGAAGGCATCGAACCCTTCCG
Organism: Streptomyces sp. NPDC058469; assembly: GCF_042721125.1. Taxonomy (NCBI): domain Bacteria; kingdom Bacillati; phylum Actinomycetota; class Actinomycetes; order Kitasatosporales; family Streptomycetaceae; genus Streptomyces; species Streptomyces sp. NPDC058469. The sequence continues at coordinate 191,300 of NZ_JBHXME010000002.1, read as the reverse complement.
CCTGGCCCGCAAGCGCGACGAGTACCACGCGGCCGGAGGAGGCGGACGCCCGATGCGCTTCATCGACAGCATCGAGCCCGCGGGCAGGGAGGAGACGGTCTGCATCCAGGTGGCGGCCGAGGACTCGCTGTACGTCACCCAGGACTACCTGCTGACGCACAACACATTGAACGACGCCTTCATCATCCTGGACGAGGCCCAGAACACGAGCCCCGAGCAGATGAAGATGTTCCTCACCCGGCTCGGCTTCGAGTCGAAGATCGTGATCACCGGTGACGTGACGCAGGTCGACCTGCCGAGCGGCACGAAGTCGGGGCTGCGGCAGGTGCAGGACATCCTGGAGGGGCTCGACGACGTGCACTTCTCCCGCCTGTCGTCGGCGGACGTCGTACGGCACAAGCTGGTCGGCCGTATCGTCGACGCGTACGAGCAGTACGACAGCGAGAACGGTACGGAGAACGGCACCCACAAGGGTGCCCGTGACAAGCGGAAGTAGATCAGCACGACCATGTCGATCGACGTCAACAACGAGTCCGGAACCGAGGTCGACGAGCAGGCGATCCTCGACATCGCCCGCTACGCGCTCGCGCGGATGCGCATCCACCCGCTCTCCGAGCTCTCGGTGATCGTCGTGGACGAGGCCGCCATGGAGCAGCTCCACATCCAGTGGATGGACCTGCCCGGGCCGACCGATGTCATGTCCTTCCCGATGGACGAGCTGCGTCCGCCGAGCAAGGACGACGAGGAGCCTCCGCAGGGGCTCCTCGGTGACATCGTGCTGTGCCCGGAGGTCGCCACGAAGCAGGGGGCCGAGGCCGAGACGCAGCACACCATGGACGAGGAGCTCCAACTGCTCACCGTCCACGGTGTGTTGCACCTGCTGGGCTACGACCACGAGGAGCCCGACGAGAAGGCCGAGATGTTCGGTCTCCAGGCCGCCATCGTGGACGGCTGGCGCGCGGAGAAGGGCGTCGACGGCCCCTCCCCGGCTCCGACGGTCTCCTAGGGCACGGGTTAGGGCACAGGTAAGTACGCCTCATGAGTCCTCAGATCGTCGTCGGGGCCATCGCCCTTGTCGTTGTCGCCTGGCTCGCCGCCTGCGCGGAGGCGGGCCTCGCGCGCGTCTCCAGCTTCCGGGCCGAGGAGGCCGTACGGTCCGGTCGGCGCGGCAGTGCCAAGCTCGCGCAGATCGCCGCCGACCCGACCCGCTATCTCAACGTGGCGCTGCTGGTCAGGGTGGCCTGCGAGATGGCCGCCGCCGCGCTGGTCACCTACGAGTGTCTGCAGGTGATCCACGGCACCGCGCCCGCGCTGCTCGCCGCGATCGGCGTCATGGTCCTCGTGTCGTACGTCGCGGTGGGGGTCTCCCCGCGCACGATCGGACGTCAGCATCCGCTGAACACGGCCACGGCGGCGGCGTACGTGCTGCTGCCGCTCGCGCGGATCATGGGGCCGATCCCGTATCTGCTGATCCTCATCGGCAACGCGCTCACCCCTGGCAAGGGTTTTCGCCGGGGCCCGTTCGCGTCCGAGGCCGAGCTGCGCGCGCTGGTGGATCTCGCCGAGAAGGAGTCGCTGATCGAGGACGAGGAGCGCCGTATGGTGCACTCGGTCTTCGAACTCGGCGACACCCTGGTCCGCGAAGTGATGGTGCCGAGGACCGATCTCGTCGTCATCGAGCGGTACAAGACGATCCGTCAGGCCCTCACCCTCGCGCTCCGCTCCGGCTTCTCGCGTATCCCGGTGACCGGGGAGAGCGAGGACGACATCGTCGGGATCGTGTACCTGAAGGACCTGGTCCGCAAGACACACATCAGCCGGGACGCGGAGTCCGAACTCGTCTCGACGGCCATGCGGCCCGCCACCTTCGTGCCGGACACCAAGAACGCCGGTGATCTGCTGCGCGAGATGCAGCAGGAGCGCAACCACGTCGCCGTCGTCATCGACGAGTACGGCGGCACGGCCGGCATCGTCACCATCGAGGACATCCTGGAAGAGATCGTCGGCGAGATCACCGACGAGTACGACCGCGAACTCCCGCCGGTCGAGGAGCTGGGCGACGACCGCTACCGGGTCACCGCCCGCCTGGACATCGGCGACCTGGGCGAGCTGTACGGCTTCGAGGCGTACGACGACGAGGACGTGGAGACGGTCGGCGGACTGCTCGCGAAGGCCCTGGGCCGGGTCCCGATCGCCGGGGCCTCATCGGTCGTGGAGTTGCCCGACGGGCGTGAGCTGCGGCTGACGGCGGAGGCCTCGGCCGGCCGTAGGAACAAGATCGTGACGGTGCTGGTCGAGCCGGTGGGCCCGGCCGACCCGCCCGAGGAGGAGACGAAGCCGGAGTGAGCCCCGAGCAACTGCGCGCGTTCTGCCTGTCGTTCAACGCGACGGTGGAGGACTTCCCGTTCAACCCGGACACGTCCGTCTTCAAGGTCCTGGGCAAACTCTTCGCCCTGACCCGCCTGGACGCGCGCCCCCTCACGGTCAACCTCAAGTGCGACCCGGAGGACGCGATCCGACTCCGGGAGGAGTACGAGGGATTGATCATCCCCGGGTATCACATGAACAAGCGGCACTGGAACACGGTGAGGGTGGACGGGGAGCTCCCGGACCGGCTTGTCCGGGAGTTGGTGGAGGACTCGTACGACTTGGTGGTGGCGGGGTTGCCGCGTGCGGAGCGGCTGCGGTTGGACCGGGGGTGACCCGTGCGGCAATGCGCGGGCCTTCACACCTCGCCATCGCTCCGAAGTCGCGGCAGAATGGATAGTTCAGCGGCTTCGTGACAGGCCCCACTCCGCGTAGGCCGGCAAGCGCACTCGGAGTGGAACCTGCGTTTCATCGGCGTCCGCGTCACATGGTCCCGGGTCCCTTCGACCGGGGCCATTTGACGTCACACGTGGCGGAGCAGCTCTTCGATGATCTTGTAGATCACAACGGCGAGACTGATCCAGGGGGTGGTGATGGCCACTCTCTCGTGCCAAGTGCTGCGGCGCCCTTCCGGCTCTGCGGCCATGGGGCTCTTCCTCCTTCCCGGTGGTTCCACACGCGTTGTGGATACCGCGGCGATCCACATGGCGTGCGTCCGGGAGGGGAGTGAGCGAGTTCAGGCCGAGCCGGTGTCAACTTGCGATGCGTCTGGCTGAACCTCCTTGCGAGGAGCGACGGTTGACGGTTCTACAGACCGACATTGCGCCTCAGAGCCAGCGTATCCCTCGGGCAGACGGGTGAACAGTACTAATTGCTTGACCGCATCCTGGTGCGTCCGATTCGAGTCCTGCGAAGAGCTATATAGCATCTCGGAAGGTCTCGCGCTGTCGAACGGTCACCCACCTTGGGTGATCTGGACGGCACGTTGGGTGAGTCTTCCGTTCGAGAGGTATCGATGCGTAACCATCTAATCTGCTATGTTGCAACTGGTGTGATCCGGATGGGGGTTGAGTGATCATGAGCGCGCCGAGCGCGGCACTTCAGCGGTTGCGGCTGCGTACAGAACTCCGCAAGGCGCGGACCGGTGCCGGGCTGACGCAGCGCCAGGTCGCGGAGAAGATGGAGTGGAGCCCGTCCAAGCTGATCCGCATTGAGGCGGGCGAGGTCGGCATCTCGGTCAACGACCTGCGCCCGCTGCTCGCCGCCTACGGTTTCACCGACCGGCGTAGGGTCGACACGTTGCTCGATCTCGCCCGAGGCAGCCGGAAGATGCCGTACTCCGAGTTCCGGGACATCTTCGGCAAGGAGTTCCAGCAGTACCTGGCCTTCGAGTCGTCCGCGGCGATCGTCCGGATGTTCAACTCCCTGCAGATTCCGGGCATTCTGCAGACGGAGGAGTACGGACGGACCATCATGCGTGCCTACGACAGGACGGTCTCGGAGGACACCCTCGAACGGTACGTCGAGGCGAGGCTCACGCGTCAGGAACTGCTCGTGAGTGATGAGGGCGCGCAGTGGTTCTTCATCCTCGACGAGTCGGTGATCCGCAGGCAGGTCGGTGGTCGCGGTGTCATGAGCAAGCAACTGGACCGGCTGGCCGAACTCGCCACCCGCCCCCGGATCACCATGATGATCCTCCCGTTCAGTGTCGGGGCGCATTCCGGCATGCAAGGGCCCTTCACCCACTTCGAGTTCGAGACCGATGAGATGCCGGACTCGATGTATGTGGAGAATCCCCGTGGCGACTCGTACACCAGCAGTGATCCAGAGGAGACGGGGCGCACTCTGGAGCGGTTCTGGGAGCTGGAGGACCTGGCCGTCAAGGACGACGTGCCTGAACTCCTGCACCGGTTGACGCAACGGCTGGAGACGGGAAGCGATGACCTGGAGGCGCTGCTGCAGCCCGCGGATGAGCCCTCGAACGAGTAACTCCGTTTGACCGCAGGGATGTTGGCGGGAAACGTCGCATGCATATTCCCCGGAGGCACGGCTACTCTGGAAGAGGTGCTGCGTGTCCACACCCAGGTTGGAGGGGCGACGTGGGTGGCTCATGGTCGTGGCGCAAGAGCCGTGCGAGTGGGGGCGGCGATGGCGAGTGCGTGGAGGTCTCCTGGACCGGTGAGTCGGTCCTTGTGCGGAACTCCCGTAGTCCCCAGAGTGCGGTCGTGGCCTTCGCTCCGGACGCCTGGGTGGAGTTCGTCCGCTCCGTGACCCGTTCGGCTCCATCCCCGTCCGAGCCGGAGGCCCGCCCCTGAGCCAGGGGCGGGCCTCCGTCGTACTTTCTCGTCACTGCCGTGCCGCGGTACGCCGGCCCCGGCCGAGCCCCAGCGCCACCAGCACCGCCGCCCCCAGCGCGATCGCCGCGTCGATGCCGACCACTGTGTGGGCCCCCGACATCAGATCGCCGGACGTGGTGGCGAGGACGCCCAGGAGCGGGATGCCGATGGTGATGCCGACCTGCTGGGTGGAGGTGACCAGGCCGGTGGCCAGGCCCTGTTCCTCGTCGGGGACGCCGGAGGTGACCGTCAGGCCGTAGGAGATGATCGCGCCCAGGTGGCACATGCTCGCCAGGGAGACGGCGGCCGTGGCGAGCCAGACCGACCAGGTGTGGGCGTTGAGGGCCAGGAGGGCGGCGGTGAAGGCCGCCTGGCCGGTGAGCGAGGCGACCAGGGTGCGGCGGGCGCCGATGCGGCCGATGACCTTCGGGGCGTAGACGCCCGCCACCGCCGAGAGGATGCCCTGGACGCCGAAGACCAGGCCCGTCTCGAAGGACGACAGGTGCAGGATCTCCTGGAGGTACAGGGTCAGGACGAAGACCACCGTCGACATCATCGAGAAGGTGACCAGTCCGCCCAGGTTCCCCCAGGCCACCGTGCGGCGGCGCAGCATGGGGAGGGAGACCAGGGGCTGGGCCGTGCGCGACTCGATGTACGCGAAGGTCGTGAGGAGCAGTACGCCCGCGATGAGTGTCGTGATCACGTCGGTGCGGGCGAAGCCGTGGCCGGCCGCCGTGGAGAGGGCGTAGATCAGGGCGAGCAGGCCGCCGGTGACCGTGATCGCGCCGGGGATGTCCAGGCGGGGGCGGTCCGGGGTGCGGGACTCGGGGAGCAGGGCGGGGGCCAGGGGCAGGACCAGGACCGCGAACAGGGTGAGCAGGGCCATCGTCGAGCGCCAGCCGAACGCGTCGGTCAGGACGCCGCCGGCCACCATGCCGACCGTGAAGCCGAGCGAGAGCAGGGTGCCGGAGATGCCGAGCGCGCGGTCGCGGGCCGGGCCCTCCGGGAAGGTGGTGGTGAGGAGGCTCATGCCGGTCGGGACGATCGTCGCGGCGCCGAGACCTTGCAGCGCCCGGCCCGTCAGGAACGACGCCGGGTCCCAGGCGAAGGTCGCCAGCAGCGAGGCCGCGCCGAACAGGGCCAGGCCGGTGAGGAACAGTCGGCGGCGGCCGTAGAGGTCGCCGATGCGGCCGAACAGGAGCAGGAAGCCGCCGGACGGCAGTGCGAACGCGGTGACCGCCCACTGGAGTCCGGACCGGCTCATGCCGAGGTCGGCGCCGAGGGTGGGCAGGGCCACGTTGAGGACGGAGAAGTCCAGGGCGACCATGAACTGGGCCGCGCAGAGGACGAAGAGGACGAGCTTGTCGCGCGTCGACAGGCGGGGCGTGCCCAGTGGTTCGAGCGGTTCGTGGACGGTGGGTGGTGTGGTGTCGGTCGCCATGGGGAGAGCTTGCGGCCGTCGGAATAGGCGTGGGGAGCCGGAAGTTGTGCTGGTGGTGGCACCACCAGTCAGGCCTAGGGGGATGTGTACGTGACTGAGGACGCCCTGAAGAGTCGTCGGCTGCGTGAACTGCGTGAGTTCCTGATGAGCCGCCGGGCCCGGGTATCACCGGCCGAGGCGGGACTGCCGGACGGTGGGCCGCGGCGGCGTACGCCGGGGCTACGGCGGGAAGAGGTCGCCGTGCTCGCGGGGGTGGGCGCGTCCTGGTACCAGTGGCTGGAGCAGGGGCGGGACATCTCCGTGTCGCCGCAGGTACTCGACTCCGTCGCCCGCGTGCTGCGGCTCAGCAACGCCGAGCGGCGCCATCTGTATCTGCTGGCCGGGCTGAACCCGCCCGCGGCCGAACCGGCGGCCGGCCATGGCTGTGAGGGCATGCGGCGGCTGATCGACGCCTGGCTGCCGTTTCCGGCGCACATCATGGACCGCTACTACAACTGCGTGATGTACAACGACGCGGCGGGCTGGGTGCTGGGCATGCGGCCCGAGAACACGCAGAACTGCCTCGTCGACTTCTTCACGGACCCGCTCTACCGGGCCCGTTCGCAGAGTTGGGAGCGGAACGCGCGGACCGTCGTCGCGCAGTTCCGGGCGATGTGCGCGGACCGTCCCGACGACGAGGGGTTGCAGGCTGTGCTGGCCGAACTGGCCTCCGTGAGCCCGGAGTTCGGTGAGTTGTGGGCGCGGCGGGACATCCTGGACGCGGGGGTGATCCGCAAGGAGTTGGACCATCCGCTGGTCGGGCTGCTGTGTGTCGAGTCGACGGCGTTGAAGGTGCCGGCGCGGCCCGATCTCACGATCGTGCTGCACACGCCGTTGGACGAGGCGAACACGGTGGCGAAGTTGGAGTGGCTGGCCTCGCCGGAGGGGCGGCGCGGGGCGATGTACCCCGTGGCGGGGTGAGGTCCTCGTCGGTCCTCGTCCTTCGTATGCTCTGTTCATGACCGACAGCAGCGCGCTTGACCCCGAGGACCGCAAGATCGTCACCCTGGCCCGTTCGGCTCGGGCCCGTAACGGTGTGCCGGAGGGCGCGGCCGTGCGGGACGAGACGGGGCGGACGTATGTCGCCGGGACCGTTGCCCTTTCGTCGCTGAAGTTGAGCGCGTTGCAGACGGCGGTGGCGATGGCGGTGGCGTCCGGGGCGAAGTCCTTGGAGGCGGCGGCGGTGGTGACGGCTGCGGAGTCCGCGTCCGAGGAGGACCGGGCGGCCGTACGGGATCTGGGTGGGCCCAAGACGCCGGTGTTGGTGGCTGGGCTGGACGGGGTTGTCCGGCTGACGGTCGCTGCGGGCTGAGTTGAGTGCTGAGGTGGGTGCGGGCTGAGGTGGTGCCGGGGGCTCCGCCCCCAGACCCCCGATCGGCCCTGAAGGGGCCTCGTCCTCAAACTCCCCCAGAGGGGGTACCCCCAACGGGCTGAAAAATGCGGGCCTGTGTTGACAGTGCGGCCTGTGTCGAGAGGGGCCGGGGCGGGCTGGATGGTGCGGCCTGTGCTGAGAAGTGGCCCCGAGAGGCTGACAGGCGCCGCGTCTGAAATGTCGCCGTGTCCGGAAGTAACCCGTCCAGATTTCGCCCTTGCTCTCCACCCGTCTCCCGCGCATCAATGGAACCGTAAGTTCCGACGGACCGTCAGATTCTCGCTCGTGTGGCGCACCGCACCGCGTCCGTGAGTTGTCTCTGAGGTGTTTCTCCCGTCCATCCCCACATGGCATTCCCAGACACGGGAAGGGAACCAGACCCATGAAAGGCAAGCTGAGAAGCAAGCGAATCGGGACCGGTGCGGCACTGGTGACGGGGGTCCTCGCGGCCGCCTCGCTGGCGTTCGCGCCAAGTGCGCTCGCCGTCACTCCCCAGACGGCGACGATCACCGCGAACTGCGGCATCTTCGGCGGCGGCGCGGCCACGCTCACCGCCACGCAGAGCGGCACCGCGGCCACTGTCACCATCACCTCCTCCATCACGGCGCCGCTCGCCCTGGCGCAGGACTCCATCGCCTCCACCTTCACGTTCGAGAACGCGAGCGGTGGCACCACCGTCTTCAGCGGGACGAAGAACCCGGCCATGGCGACCGGCGACGCCGTCACCGTCGGTCCGCTCGACGGGACCGTGGCCTCAGGTGACAGCCTGGAGGCGTACGGCGGGTCGCTGCAGATGACGATCTTCGGGATCGCCGTCACGTGCACGGCCACCGGACCGCAGTCACCGGGTCCGTTCGTGTTCGACTGAGAATTCCCCCCACGGGTTCAACTGGGCCGTCGGTTCCCGCTGTTGGGCGGGATCTGACGGCCCATCAGTTTGTTTCGGTGTGTCCATTGACTTCTCACGCGATCCCCACATCAATGCCCCCTGTCGGCGCAGAAGAGCCGCTGCGCCCACCGTCCTCAGGAGGGGGCCCATCCATGGCTTCGACAACCCGAAGACGCCGCTGGGCGTCGTTGCTCGGGGTGACCGCGCTCGCGGTCGCCACGGGCGGTGCGCTGGCCTGTCCGGCCGGTGCGTCCACGAACGTGGACTTTGCCACGCACTGCATCCCGCCGGCGGTCGCGGGCATCCCGCCGATCGACGGCACCACGACCGCCGCGATCACGGTGGACAACACCGCGCCGAAGGTCGGCGACACCGTCACCGTGACGTACACGGTGGTCAAGCCGGCCGCCAGCAACCCCACCGCCATCGCCCTGCCGGCCGACATCATGACGCCCACCGGGAAGGTCACCCTCGGCGGTGCCCAGACCGGCAGCTTCACGGTGGCCGGGCCCAAGAAGAACGACCCGGTGCCCGGCAACGGCGCCTTCCCGTCCTTCGCGATGACCGGCACCTTCACGGTCACCACCCCGGGCGCGATCACCCTCTCGCCCGGCGACTACAACATCCACACCAGCTACATCCTGGAGCTGGACACCCCCTGCACGGTGACGAACCCGCCGGCGCCGGTCTCCGAGACCGTCACCGCGACCGCCACCACTCCGGTCAACACCCGTGCGATCAGCCTGGGTTCGGCCTCAGGAAACGCCGGTGACAGCGTCACCGTGACCGGCAGCAACTTCACACCGGGCGCCACCGTGACCCTGGCCGGGCGGTCCGGAACCGCCCAGACCGCGGACACGGCGACCGTCACGGCCACCAGCGGCGGCACCGTCAGCGGCTCGCTCGCCGTCAACGACAAGACGACGACCGGGATCGTGGCGTACGAGGGCAGCGCGTGGAGCGCCGATCTGGGTGCCGGTCCTGCCGCCTACGTCGTCAACGACACCACGCCCGTTCCGCCCGGGAGCCAGAAGCTGACCACGACCGTCAAGGCGGGCAGTCTGTCGATGGCGCAGGCCGGGGACGCCGTAGGCCTCTCGGCGGTCGACTTCGGCAAGGGCGGTGCCTCCACGGGCGCCCTGAACACGGTGACGGTCCAGGACTTCCGCGGCGGACCCGCGGGCTGGTCCCTGACCGGCAAGGTCACCGACTTCACCGGTCCCGGCGCCAAGATCGGTGCCGGGGCGCTGAGTTGGACTCCCGCCTGCGTCACCAAGGCGGGCAGCCCGAGCACCTGCGTCGCCGGTTCGGCGGGCACGGTGGGCAGTTCGGGAGCGACGCTCGCGTCCACGCCCGACGGCACGCTCACCGGCGGCCAGTTCACCGTCAACGCCGGACTCTCCCTGAACGTACCGGCGTTCACGCCTCCGGGCTCGTACGCCGGCGTGCTCACGCTGACGCTCACCTGACCGTCCGCCTCACCTCCGGTGGCCGGGCGACCGTACCCGCCCGACCACCCCACACCTCGTCCGTGGGGGTCCGCACCCGTGCGCAAGCTGTACGTCCTCCTCCTGAGCCTCTGCTTCGGCGCGCTCGCCGCGCCCTCCTCCCACGCTGCGGACAACGGCAGTTGGTCCGTGTACCCGGCCGCCTCGCAGCTCGCCGCGCGGCCGTACTTCTATCTCTCCGCCGACCCCGGCCAGACCATCCAGGACAAGGTGGTCGTCGCCAACAAGACCGGCAGGCCCCTGACCTTCCGGCTGTACGCGGCCGATGCCTACAACACCGCGCGTGACGGCGGGTTCGCCGTGCGGACCGTGAAAGAGACGATGCGTGGGGTGGGGGCGTGGGCGAAGCCCGCCAGGTCCCGGGTAACCGTGCCCGCCCACAAGACAGTTACCGTGCCGTTCACGCTGCACGTGCCCGAAGGCGCCGAACCGGGCGACCACCCGGGCGCGTTGGTCGCCCTCGACGAACGCGTCGACAAGGGCGACGGCTCACTCGCGCTCGGCGTGCAGCGGGCCGTCGGCGCCCGCGTCTACCTCCGGGTCAGTGGACCCACGCTGCCCGCACTGGCCGTGGAACACGTGCATGTGTCCCATCACCAGCCGCTGGTACCGGGGTTGGGGGACAGCGACGCGACGATCTCCTACACGCTGCACAACACCGGCAACGTCACCCTCGATCCGAAGGTGACACTGAAGGCGCAGGGGCTGTTCGGCCGGACGCTGCTGTCGCGTGGACTGACCCGGATTCCGGCCGAGTTGCTGCCCGGGCAGAGCGTGAAGCTGAGCGAACCGTGGAAGGGCTCGCCCCAACTCGACTGGGGCGACATCACGTTGACCGCGAGTGCGCCGGGCACGAAGCAGTCGGCGAGCGCGTCGTTCTTCGCGCTGCCGTGGCTCGCGGCGGCGCTGCTGCTCGCCGTCGGGTTCGTCGGGGGAGTGCTCGCGGTCAGAGCGCGTCGGGGCCGCGTTCGCCCGTCCGAACCCGTACGACCGTCTCGACCGGCATCGACCACACCTTCCCGTCCCCGATCTTCCCCGTCTGCGCGGCCTTGACGATCGCGTCGATCACGGCCTCCGAGTCCGCGTCGTCGACGACGACCTCGATCCGCACCTTGGGGACGAGGTCGACGCGGTACTCGGCGCCGCGGTACACCTCGGTGTGGCCGCGCTGCCGGCCGTAGCCGCTGGCCTCGGTGACGGTCAGGCCGTGCACGCCGAGCTCCTGGAGCGCCGTCTTGACCTCGTCGAGGCGGTACGGCTTGACGATCGCGGTGATGAGCTTCATGCCTGGGTGTTGACCTTCTGCGCGGAGGAGGCGGAGGTGAGGGACGTGCCGACCGGGGCTCCGTGGCCCAGGACGCCGTGATCGTATGCGCTCTCGGCGTGCACCGTAAGGTCAAGACCGGTCCGCTCCTCCTCCTCGCTGGCCCGCAGCCCCATCACCCGGTCGAGCAGCTTGCCGATCCCGTACGTGACGAGGAAGGCGTACGCCCCTACGGCGGCCACGGCCACCAGCTGCTTGCCGAGCTGGGCGAGCCCGCCGCCGTAGAGGAGGCCTTCGGGGCCGCCGGTCAGCTCCTTGGTGGCGAAGACGCCGATCAGGAGGGTGCCGATGACGCCGCCGACCAGGTGGACGCCGACGACGTCGAGGGAGTCGTCGTAGTTCAGCTTGAACTTCCAGCCGACCGCGTACGAGCAGACGGCACCGGCGGCGAGGCCGACGACCAGCGCGCCGAGCAGCGAGACCGAGCCGCAGGACGGGGTGATCGCGACCAGGCCGGCGACCGCGCCCGAGGCCGCGCCCAGGGTCGTCGGGTGGCCGTCGCGCTTCTGCTCGACGAAGAGCCAGCCGAGCAGGCCGGTGCAGCCGGCGGTGAGGGTGTTGAGGAAGGCCGCGGCGGCGAGGCCGTTGGCGCCGAGGGCGGAACCGGCGTTGAAGCCGAACCAGCCGAACCAGAGCAGGCCCGCGCCCAGCATCACCATCGGGAGGTTATGAGGTCGCATGGCGTCTTTTTTGAAGCCGAGGCGGGGGCCGACCACCAGGCACAGGGCCAGACCCGAGGCGCCCGAGGTGATCTCGACCGGGAGTCCGCCCGCGAAGTCGAGGGCGCCGAGGTGCGCCGCGATCCAGCCGCCGGGGCCCCATACCCAGTGCGCGACGGGAACGTATACGAGGAGCGCCCAGACGGGTACGAAGACCAGCCAGGCCCCGAACCGCACCCGGTCCGCGACCGCGCCGCTGATCAGCGCGGCCGTGATGATCGCGAAGGTGAGCTGGAAGGTGGCGAAGAGGAGGGTGGGGACGGTGCCGTGCACGCTGTCGGGGCCGAGGCCCGCCATGCCGAGGTGCTTCACGCCGCCGATGAGTCCGCCGCCGAGGTCGTCGCCGAACGCGAGCGAATAACCGGCGGTCAGCCAGACCACCGTGACCAGGGCGATCGACACGAAGCTCATCATGAGCATGTTGAGGACGCTCTTCGTGCGGACCATGCCGCCGTAGAAGAGGGCCAGGCCCGGGGTCATCAGCAGGACCAGGGCGGTGGCGGCGAGCAGCCAGGCGGTGTCGCCGGTGTCGATACGCCCGTCGGCAAGTGCGGCGGCGAGGGTCACGGTCGTCTCCAACGGTGTGGGGGCTCGTCAGAGGGTCACCGGCGCGGGTTTCCGGTCGCGTACGGGGGTGTTTCCGTGACGTTTCATTGCGGAGGGGTTTCCGAAAGCTCACCGTGAGAGCCGTGGGTGGACTGTTGTGCGGCGGGAGCTTGTGGATCAGGGACAATGGGCGCCATGAGCGTTCGTACCCCGTCATCCAAGCCGTCCGAGGCCCCCCACCGCGCCGGCTTCGCCTGCTTCGTGGGCCGCCCCAACGCGGGCAAGTCCACCCTTACGAATGCTCTGGTCGGCCAGAAGGTGGCGATCACCGCCAACCAGCCGCAGACCACGCGGCACACGGTGCGCGGCATCGTCCACCGGCCGGACGCGCAGTTGATCCTGGTGGACACCCCGGGCCTGCACAAGCCGCGCACCCTGCTGGGTCAGCGGCTCAACGACATCGTCCGTACGACGTGGGCCGAGGTCGACGTCATCGGCTTCTGCCTGCCGGCGAACGAGAAGCTCGGCCCGGGTGACCGTTTCATCGCGAAGGAACTGGCGTCCATCAAGAAGACGCCGAAGATCGCGATCGTCACGAAGACCGACCTGGTGGACTCCAAGACCCTCGCCGAGCAGCTCATCGCCATCGATCAGCTCGGCAAGGAGCTGGGGTTCGAGTGGGCGGAGATCGTGCCGGTGTCGGCGGTCGCGGACCAGCAGGTGGATCTGCTCGCCGATCTCCTCATCCCGCTGCTGCCGGAGGGGCCCGCCCTCTATCCCGAGGGCGATCTCACCGACGAGCCCGAGCAGGTCATGATCGCGGAGTTGATCCGGGAGGCCGCGCTGGAGGGCGTTCGGGACGAGTTGCCGCACTCCATCGCCGTTGTCGTCGAGGAGATGATCCCCCGCGAGGACCGGCCGGCCGACAAGCCGCTCCTCGACATTCACGCCTTCGTCTACATCGAGCGGCCCAGTCAGAAGGGCATCATCATCGGCCCTAAGGGCAAGCGGCTGAAGGACGTTGGCATCAAGTCGCGTAAGCAGATCGAGGCGTTGTTGGGTACGCCGGTGTTCCTGGATCTGCATGTGAAGGTGGCGAAGGACTGGCAGCGGGATCCTCGGCAGTTGCGCAAGCTCGGGTTCTAGAGGGGGAGTTGGGGTTCTGGGGGGCTTTCTTCGCCCCCGCCGCCCCTACCCGTCCCATCCTTCCGGGACTCCGCCCCAGGCCCCGCTCCTCAAACGCCGGAGGGGCTGGGTTTGAGCGGGCTGGGTTTGAGCTGCGTGAGTTTGAGCTGGGTGGATCTTCAGCGGGGGTCCGGGGGCGTAGCCCCCAGTGAGGTCGGGCTCATGTCCTGGAGGCCTATCACCCGCAGGAGTTGGAGCCGTTCGTAGGACTCCGTGCCGGGGCGTGCCGTGTGGATGACCAGCAGGTGGTGCGCGTCCTGGTTCAGGAGGATCTCGCAGTCCAGCTCCAGGAGACCGACCAGCGGGTGACGGAAACGCTTCGTGGACCGGCGGCGTACCGCCACCTCGTGTTCCTCCCACAGTCGTGCGAACTCCTCGCTGGACGACCGTAGTTCGGCCACCAGTGCGGCCGGCTCGGGGTCGTCGGGGCGGGCCGCGGCAACCGCCCGCAGGTTCGCCACATGGGAGCGCGCGTGCTCCGGCACGTCCTCCGGGGGGAACATCTCCCGTGCCGCCAGGTCCAGGAAGAAACGGCGGAGCAGGTTGCGGTCCCGGGGCGGCCTGGCGAACGCGTCGCCCGTCAGCGCCCGCGACATCGCGTTCTGGGCGATCACCTCACCGCAGTCGCTCGTCACATGCGCGGGGGTGTCGTGCAGCCGGTCCAGGACCAGCAGGAGGCCCGGCCGCAGGTGCCCGGGCCCGACTCCCCGGCGCGGCGGTTCCTCGCCGGTGAGGTGGAACAAGTGGTCGCGTTCGTCGTCCGTGAGCCGTAGCGCGCGGGCCAGTGCCGTGAGCATCTGGCGGGACGGGTGCGGGCCGCGGGCCTGTTCCAGGCGCGTGTAGTAGTCCACGGACATGCCGGTCAGCTGGGCCACCTCCTCGCGGCGCAGGCCTGGCGTACGGCGGCGGGGGCCGGCCGTGAGGCCCACGTCGGCGGGGTCCAGGCGGGCCCGGCCGCGGCGCAGGAAGTCGGCGAGTTCGGCTCGGTTCACGCTTCCAGGGTGCGGCAGTCCGCCCGGCTTATCCAGGGACTGCCGATCCCCTGACCGGAAGGTCTCTCCCGGCACCGGCCCGCCTGCCCAAAGCTGGTCGGGACGAGACGAGACGTGAGGAGCACATGATGCTGACACTGGTGACAGGCTCGACGGGACAGGTCGGACGCCGCTTCGTACCGAGGCTGCTGGCGCAGGCCAGGCCGGGGGAGCGGGTACGGGTACTGGTGCGGGACGCGGCCCGCGGCGAACGCTTCGCGGAGCTGGGCGCGGAGGTGGTACTCGGCGATCTGCGGGACGAGGACGCCCTCGGCAAGGCGGTGTCCGGCGCCGACGCGGTCGTGAACGTCGCCGCGTCCTTCCGCGGTGTACCGGACGAGGAGGCCTGGGCCGTCAACCACGTCGCGGCGGTCGCCCTGGGCCACGCCGCACAGACCTCAGGTGTACGGCGCTTCGTACAGGTCAGCACCGGGATGGTCTACGGCGTGGGGCGAGGCCGCCCTCTGACCGAGGAGGACGAGAGCCGCCCCGGCGGCCAGATGTGGGGCGCCTACAACGAGTCGAAGGTGGCCGCAGAACGGGAACTCCTCGCGCTCGACGACATGGACGTACGCGTGGCCCGACTCCCCTTCGTCTACGGCGAGGGAGACCCCCACCTGGTCAACTCCCTCCAATGGGCGGCCCATTGGGCCTCGAACCAGCGCCTGCACATGGGCCACCACGCGGACGTCGCCCAGGGCCTCCTCCGCGTCCTGCACGCCCCGGGAATCGCCGGCCGCGTCTACAACATCGCCGACGACGCCCCGGTCACCGCGGTCGACCTCCACCTGCTCAACGGCGTCGAGATCCCCGCCGAACTCGCCCAACACACGGACCCCGACCCGTGGTTCGGCATCATGTCCACGGAACGGATCCGCCGGGAGCTGGGCTACCGCCCCCTGTTCCCGACGGCGTGGTCGGCACGGGAGGCGGGCGTGCTCTGACGGCGACTCGAAGAACCACCTCACCCGTCGTCAGTCCACCCCCCGAATCCGCCGAACCAGCAACGCCCCCGCCATCCCGATCACCGCGGACACCAGATACAGCACCCGGTACCCGCCCAGATACGTCACGATCGGCGCGGCGAGGGCGGGCGCCGCCACCTGGGGAAGCGCGTTCGCCACGTTGATGACGCCGAGGTCCTTGCCGCGGTCCAGGGCCTTGGGGAGTACGTCCGTCATCAGGGCGAAGTCGACCGACGTGAAGACGCCGAAGCCGATGCCCAGGACCGCCGCCGCGACGATCGCGCCCGGCCAGGTCTGCCAGCCCGCCAGGACCGCTGTCGCCACCGCCATCAGCACGCCGGACCAGATCACGAACGGCTTGCGGCGGCCGACCCGGTCCGACCACACCCCGCCGACCACCACCGTGGCCAGGAGCGTCAGGCCGTTCACCGCCGTGAGGATCAGGACGCCCTGGTCGGGGTCGTGGTAGTGCAGGCGGTCGCGCAGGTAGTAGAGGAGGTACAGCAGCACCAGCGCGTTGCTCAGGTTGATCAGGAAACGGGTCAGCCACGCCCAGCCCAGGTCGGGATAGCGGCGCGGGCTCAGCCAGAAGCCCTTGAAGAAGCCCTGCCAGGACCACGGCGGTCGGGTCTCCGGCGGGAGCCGCAGGTCCTTGTGGCGGAGTACGTACGGCAGTACGCCGACCGCCGTGAACACCGCGCACGCCACATAGCCCGCCCCGATGCCCCCGGCCGCCGTCGCCAGGCCCGTACCGCCGACCACGCCCAGGATCTGCGCGGCGCCCAACCAGCCGCCCACAGAGCCCCGTTGGAGCCGCGGCACCCGGTCGGGCACGGCCGCCGTGACCGCCGCGAAGGCCGCGTTCAGGGTCAGCTGGACCAGGCACCACCCGGCCGCCATCGTCCACACCCCGCCCGCGCCCGCGAGCACCAGCAACGACAGTGCCCCGCCCGCCGCCCCGCCCACGATCCACGGCGTACGGCGCCCCCAACGCGCCGTCGTCCGGTCGGACAGCGCGCCGAAGAGCGGATTGGCGACCAGCGACACCAGCGCGCCCGCGCCCGTCACCCACGCCAGCATCGTCTCCTTGGACATGCCGGTACCCGGCGCGAAGTCCTTGGCCTGTGACGCGAGCAGGATCTGCAGCGGGCCGTACCAGCCCACCCAGATCGCCCCGTTGGCGAGCGAGAGCGCGGACGTCCAGCCCCGGCCCACGCGCTCCACGGGTTCGGCCAGGGCGAGAGCGGCAGTGGCCGTAGCGGGAGCCGGATTGCCGTCGTCCACTGAACTCCCCGTCGTCGTCATCTCTGCGCCCGCAGCATGCCCTGGAACCAGCCGTACGACGCCTTCGGAGTGCGCGCCCGCGTCTCGTAGTCGACGTGCACCAGCCCGAACCGCCGCTCGTAGCCCTCCGCCCACTCGAAGTTGTCCAGCAGCGACCACACGAAGTACCCGCGTACGTCCACGCCCGCCTCCAACGCCCCGTGCAGCGCCCGGACATGGCCGTCGAGGTAGGTGATCCGGTCCTGGTCGTCGAGGCCGTCGTAGGAGCAGCCGTTCTCGGTGATGACCACGGGTGGGAGTCGGTCGCCGTAGCGGTCGCGGAAGGTGGTGAGGAGTTCCGTCAGGCCCTCGGGGACCACCGGCCAGCCGAAGTCCGTCACCGGGACGCCCTCGATCTCCCTTACCGAGAAGGGGAGTTCGGCGGGGAGCGTGAGGCCGCCGAACTCGATCTCCGCGCCCTGGGGTGCCCCGACTCTGCTCGGCGCGTAGTAGTTGATCCCGTACCAGTCGATCGGCTCGGCGATCACCTTCAGGTCGGACTCGACGTCGCCCGGCATCAACTCGCCAAGGCCGGACGGGTATTCGCCGAGCAGCAGGGGGTCGGCGAACAGGCGGTTCAGGAGGAGGTCGTAGAAGTTCGCCGCCTCGATGTCCTCGGGTTCCTGCGAGGCCGGCCAGGTCGGGCCGTGCGAGTTGGCGATCCCGATGTCGGTGGCGCCGGCCGCGCGCAGCGCCCGTACCGCCAGGCCGTGGGCCAGGAGTTGGTGGTGGGCGACCGGCAGCGCGTCGAACAGGAGCGTCCTGCCGGGGGCGTGGGCGCCCAGCGCGTGTCCCAACAGGGTGTGTTCCGCAGGCTCGTTGAGGGTGATCCACTTCTTCACCCGGTCGCCCAGGCGGTCGGCGACGACCGACACGTACTCCGCGAAGTGTGACGCCGTATCCCTCTGCAACCAGTCCCGCGTCACCGGGAGATCCCAGTGGAACAGGGTCGGGACCGGCTGTACGCCCGCCTCGCCCAGTTCGTCGACGAGACGGTCGTAGAAGTCGAGGCCGCCGGGGGAGTTCACCCGCGGCCAGGAGATCGAGAAGCGGTACGCGTCCACGCCCAGGTCGGCCAGGAGGGCCACGTCCTCGCTGTGGCGGTGGTAGTGGTCGCAGGCCACCGCCGCCGTCGAGCCGTCCTTGATCCGGCCCGGCTCGGCCTCGAACGCGTCCCATATCGACGGTTCGCGTTCGTCCGCCGCGCCCTCGATCTGGTGGGCCGAGGTGGAGACGCCCCAGAGGAAGCCGGCCGGGAACCGAGGTATCGGGTTGCCTGCATCAATCGCCATGCGCCGGATCATCGGTACCGGCGGTAACGGGTGTCAACGGGCGGGCGTGAACAAGCAGTTACGCCCCCCGTCGGCACACGGTTCTACGCGCCTTCCTTCAACACCCTTGAGATCAGCTCCCGTTGCTCGTCCGTGAGCCGGGGGTCGGCCGCGTACACCGTCTTCCCGTCCACCGTGATCTCGTAGTGGAAGCCGTCCGGGACGCCCGCCGTCGGCGTGCCCTGGCCGGCGGCTACCGCCTGCTGGGCCAGGGCATGCCACTCGTGCGCGTCGGGCCGCGTCGAGGTGTCGACCTCGCCGTGGCGCTGGATACCGCCGAAACCGCCCGTGCGCCGTACTCGAATACGCATGGGTCCTGTCTAGTACGGATCCGGCGCGGTTACGAGGCGGGGATGGTTCAGGAGGTGGGCACTCCGACCTGTTCCCATGCCTTCTGTACGGCCTGGAGTTCCTCGCCGCCGTCCCCGAAGCGGGTCTTCGCGGCGGCGACCGTGAGCGTCGCGAAGTCCGCGAACAGGGCGTCCTTCTTGAGCTCGCCGCCGGTCAGGACGTCGTACCAGATCTGTCCGGCCTTCTCCCAGGCGTGCCCGCCGATCGCGTCGGCGACCAGGTAGAAGGCGTGGTTGGGGATGCCGGAGTTGATGTGCACGCCGCCGTTGTCGCTGCCCGTCCTGACGAAGCCGTCCATCGTCGCGGGCTGCGGGTCCTTGCCGAGGGCGTCGTCGTCGTAGGCCGTGCCCGGGGCCTTCATGGAGCGCAGGGCGACGCCGGAGACGCGCGGGGCGAGCAGGCCCGCGCCGATCAGCCAGTCGGCCTCGGCGGCGGTCTGGCCGAGTGTGTACTGCTTGATGAGCGAGCCGAAGACGTCGGAGACCGACTCGTTCAGGGCGCCGGACTGGCCGAAGTAGGTCAGGTTCGCGGTGTACTGCGTGACGCCGTGGGTGAGTTCGTGGCCGATGACGTCGACCGGGATGGTGAAGTCGAGGAACAGTTCGCCGTCGCCGTCGCCGAACACCATCTGCTCGCCGTTCCAGAACGCGTTGTCGTACTTCACGTCGTAGTGGACGGACGCGTTGAGCGGCAGGCCCTGGCCGTCGATGGAGTGGCGGTTGAAGGCGTTCAGGTACAGCTCGAAGGTGGCGCCGAGACCGGCGAAGGCGCGGTTGACGGTGGCGTCCTTGCCGGGGTCGGAGCCCTCGGCGCGCACCTTCTTCCCCGGCAGGTCCTGCTTGTGCTTCGCGTCGTAGATCGTGCGCTGCGGCTTGTCGGACTCGGCCGGCGCGGCGATCGTCGGTGCGCCGATGACGGTGGTCAGCCGGCGGTGGGTGCGCTCGTAGGCGTCGCGCTCCAGGGTCTCGCGAGCGGGACCGGCGAGCGCGGGGTCCTCGTGCTGGGCGAGCTTGTCGAGGACATGCGGTGGGACGATCGTGCAGAAGACGGGCTCGAAGCCCCCGTGAGTCGTCATGCCCGGCACCTTGGCACCGAGTCATCCCGCTGTCACTACCGGCAACCATGATTGGTGAAAAACAGGGACAATCATCACAGTCTCGTAGCGGAGAGTGGTATACGACAGCCAATGTCCCGCATAGTGATACGGCCCCCCGCACTGCGCACGTCTCGGCTAGTCTGCTGAGCATCATGCGTTTCGGGCTGCTTCTCCTTAGCTGCCGCGGCGAGGGCCTGTAGTCGTAGGCCGACCCCCTCCCCGCGGAGTCTGGCGTTGCGCCGTCGGCCGTCCTTCAGGACACCACGAGGAGCCCACGCATCATGGCCCACAGCGCCAATCGCCAGCAGCCCAGTTCCATGCCGATCCACAAGTACGGCCGGTACGAGCAGGTCGACATCCCCGACCGCACCTGGCCCCAGCAGCGGATCACCGTAGCCCCCCGCTGGCTCTCCACCGACCTGCGTGACGGCAACCAGGCCCTGATCGACCCCATGTCACCGGCGCGCAAGCGCGCGATGTTCGACCTGCTGGTCAAGATGGGCTACAAGGAGATCGAGGTCGGCTTCCCGGCCTCGGGCCAGACCGACTTCGACTTCGTGCGCTCGATCGTCGAGGAAGAGGGCGCGATCCCGGACGACGTCACGATCTCCGTGCTGACGCAGGCCCGCGAGGACCTGATCGAGCGGACCGTGGAGTCCCTGAAGGGCGCCAAGCGCGCCACCCTGCACCTCTACAACGCCACCGCGCCCGTCTTTCGCCGCGTGGTCTTCCGCGGCTCCAAGGACGACATCAAGCAGATCGCCGTCGACGGCACCCGCCTGGTGATGGAGTACGCCGAGAAACTGCTGGGCCCCGAGACCGAGTTCGGGTACCAGTACTCGCCCGAGATCTTCACGGACACCGAGCTGGACTTCGCGCTGGAGGTCTGCGAGGCGGTCATGGACGTCTGGCAGCCCGGCCCGGACCGCGAGATCATCCTCAACCTGCCTGCCACCGTTGAGCGTTCGACCCCGTCGACGCACGCCGACCGCTTCGAGTGGATGGGCCGCCACCTGTCCCGCCGCGAGCACGTGGTGCTGTCGATCCACCCGCACAACGACCGCGGTACGGCCGTCGCCGCCGCCGAGCTGGCGCTGATGGCCGGCGCCGACCGCGTCGAGGGCTGCCTGTTCGGACAGGGCGAGCGCACCGGCAACGTCGACCTGGTCACCCTGGGCATGAACCTGTTCTCGCAGGGCGTCGACCCGCAGATCGACTTCTCCGACATCGACGAGGTCCGTCGTACGTGGGAGTACTGCAACCAGATGGAGGTCCACCCGCGCCACCCGTACGTGGGCGACCTGGTCTACACGTCCTTCTCCGGCTCCCACCAGGACGCCATCAAGAAGGGCTTCGACGCCATGGAGGCCGACGCGAAGGCCAAGGGCGTCACCGTCGACGACATCGAGTGGGCCGTCCCGTACCTGCCGATCGACCCGAAGGACGTCGGCCGCTCCTACGAGGCCGTCATCCGGGTCAACTCGCAGTCCGGCAAGGGCGGAATCGCGTACGTCCTGAAGAACGACCACAAGCTGGACCTGCCGCGCCGGATGCAGGTCGAGTTCTCCAAGGTCATTCAGGCCAAGACGGACGCCGAGGGCGGCGAGGTCACCCCGAAGGAGATCTGGGCGACCTTCGAGGACGAGTACCTGCCGAACCCGGACAACCCCTGGGGCCGTATCCAGGTGAAGAACGGCCAGTCGACCACCGACACCGACGGCGTGGACACGCTCAAGGTGGAGGCGAGCGTCGACGGCGTCGACACCGTCCTGACCGGCTCCGGCAACGGCCCGATCTCCGCGTTCTTCGACGCCCTGCAGTCCGTCGGCATCGACGTACGGCTCCTGGACTACCAGGAGCACACGATGAGCGAGGGAGCCTCCGCGCAGGCCGCCTCGTACATCGAATGCGCGATCGACGACAAGATCCTGTGGGGAATCGGCATTGACGCGAATACGACACGTGCGTCTCTGAAGGCGGTCGTCTCGGCCGTCAACCGCGCTACCCGCTGAACCATCCTGACCGGCGGTTTACTCGTCGCTGAAGGGCCCCGTACGCCGGTCTCCGGCGGGCGGGGCCCCGTCGTTTCCCGGCCATTCCGTGTGCAGGTCACGGAGAGGTCTCGTCAGGGGTACTGACTCCGGCTCGACAATGTGGCTAACATCACGCCAGCGCGGCGATGTTGCCGCGGCGTTACGGAGGTGCGACGTGCTGCCTGAACGGGGACGAGACGGCCGAGTGGTCCATGAGGGCCGCGCGGCGCGCGTACTGGGCATCCGTACCGCGTGGACCAGCGTCGGAGACGGCGAGTTCTTCTGCCCCGGATGCGGGGGCGACCGCAACTACCAACGGCTCACCGGGCGCCGCCGCTTCACCCTGCTCGGCATGCCGGTGCTGCCGCGCGGCGACACCGGTCCGGTCGTCGAGTGCGCCGCCTGCCAGGGCCACTACGGCACCGACGTCCTCGACCACCCCACCACGAGCCGCTTCTCCGCGATGCTCCGCGACGCCGTCCACACGGTCGCCCTCGCGGTCCTCGCCGCGGGCGGCAGCTGCGCCCGTACGTCCCTGGAGGCCGCCGCGGGCACCGTGCGGGCCGCCGGCTTCCAGGACTGCACGGAGGAACAGCTCGGCGCCCTCGTCGAGGCCCTGGCCGCCGACACCGGCCGTATCTACGGCGAACCCAGCGGCGCCGGCCTCGCCATAGAGCTGCACGAGGCCCTCGACCCGCTCGCCGCCCACCTCGCCCCCGCGGGCCGCGAGTCGATCCTGCTCCAGGGCGCCCGCATCGCCCTCGCCGACGGCCCCTACACCCCCGCGGAACGCGACGCCCTCGCGACCGTGGGCGCCGCCCTCACCATCTGCTCGGACGACGTGACCCGGCTGCTGGCGGCGGCCCGCACGCCGTCCTAGACCCGCACACCGTCGTAGCCCTGTCCGCATCCGCCCAGTACTCCCCAGGGAGTACTACGGCCGCACGAACACCCCTGGCAGTAGTCCCGAACTCGCCCTCCCGCGCGACGATTTACCCCACCCCCGCCGGAAGTCTGGAGAGCGCAACCAGACATCTGCGCCGGAGGGGGGCCCGTTCCATGGGGGCCGAACAGAGGAACAGCACACGGCGACGAGCCATCCCCTGGGTGGTGCTCGCGTTCTGGATCGGGGTGCTCGCGCTCGCCTCGCCGTTCGCGTCGAAGCTCGGCGACGTCACCCACGACCGGGTGACCGACTATCTGCCCGCGAGCGCCGACTCCACCCAAGTCGCCAAAATCCAGGAGGAGTTGCCGGGCGGCCAGACCACCGAACTGGTCCTCGTCTACCACCGCGCCAGCGGACTCACGGCAACCGACAAGGCCACGGCGTCCCAACAGCTCGCGAAGATCGGCACGTTGCACCCGCTCGCCGCGACCCCGCGAGGCGTCCCCTCCGCCGACGGCACCACCCTCATGTACCCGGTCACCAGCAACTGGCCCGGCACCGACGAGAAGAAGCGCACCGCCCTCGTCGACGACATCCGCCAAGTCGCCCACGACACGGGCGGGTTGACGGTCGAGGTCGGCGGCCCCGGCGCCCTGGCCACCGACTCCGGCAAGGTCTTCGACTCGCTAGGCGGCCCCCTGCTCTACACGACCGTCGCCGTCGTCGCCGTCCTGCTGATCATCATCTACCGCAGCCCGGTCCTCTGGCTGGTCCCCCTCGCGGTCGCCGGAGTCGGCGACTTCCTCTCCACGGGCGTCTCCTACGGCCTCAACCACGCCTTCGGGACGACCATTTCGGGCCAGAGCACGGGCGTGATGACGATCCTCGTCTTCGGCGCGGGCACCGACTACGCGCTCCTGCTCATCTCCCGCTACCGCGAGGAACTACGCCGTATCGAGCGCCCCTACGACGCGATGCGCGCCGCCCTGCGCGGCTGCGGCCCCGCCGTGCTCGCCTCCTCCGGCACGGTCGCCGCAGGCCTGCTCTGCCTGCTCGCCGCCGACCTCAACTCCAGCCGCGGAATGGGCCCGTTGGGCACGGTCGGGGTCCTGTCCGCGCTCGCCGCGATGCTCACCCTCCTCCCCGCACTCCTCGTCCTCCTCGGCCGCCGCGTGTTCTGGCCGCTCGTCCCGGCCTACGGCTCCACACCCAAGGCCCGCCGGTCCCTGTTCACCGCGATGGGCAGCTCCGCCGGGCGCCGCCCCCTGCTCGTCCTCGTCGGCGGCGCCGCCCTGCTCGGCGCGCTCGCCCTGGGCACCCTGAACCTCCCCGGCTCGCTCAAGCAGGACGACTCCTTCGTCGACCGCCCCGACTCCGTCACCGCGATGCGCACCCTCGCCGCGGCCTACCCCGAACGCTCCGCACAGCCCATCGACGTCATCACCCCGGCCGCCCGCACCGACGCGACCCTCGCCACGATCCGGGCCACGCACGGTGTCGCGGGCGCCCAGCGGGGCCGTAGCGGAAAGGGGTGGACGGAGATCTCCGTCACCGCTGTGGGCGCCCCGCAGTCGGCGGCCGAGACCCGCACCATCGCCGACCTGCGGCACACGCTCAAGGGCTCCTACGTCGGCGGCCCGAGCGCTCAGCAGATAGACCTCCGGGACACCAACGCGCGGGACCGGCTGGTCGTCGTGCCGATCGTGCTCCTCTCCGTGCTGCTGATCCTGATCGTCCTGCTGCGGTCGCTGGTCGCGCCGTTGATGCTGGTGGCCGCCGTGGTCGCGGTGTGGGGCGCGGCGCTCGGCATCGGCGGGCTGGTGTTCGGACCGGTGTTCGGCTTCGCCGGGACCGATCCGGGAACGGGGCTGCTGTCCTTCGTGTTCCTCGTCGCCCTCGGGGTCGACTACGGCATCTTCCTCATGCACCGGATGCGGGAGGAGGCGATCCGGGGCGCCGAACCGGTCGCCGCCGCGCTGACCGCCCTGCGGACCACCGGCGGGGTCATCGCCTCCGCCGGGCTGGTCCTCGCGGCGACCTTCGCGGTGCTGACGAACATGGGGCTCGTGCAACTCGTCGAGCTGGGCTTCGTGATCGCGGTCGGCGTGCTGCTGGACACCTTCCTCGTGCGGACGTACCTGGTGACCAGCGCGAGTGTGCTGCTGCGGCGGAAGGTGTGGTGGCCGGGGCCGCTGTCCCGGGCGCCTGAGGCCGTACGGCCGGAGCGGCAGCCGGAGCCGGTGTGAACCCCGCCCTGCCGGTGGGACACCTGACTGACGGAGGATGAACCCCGTGCGGAACTCCCTGCGGGCAAGCATGACGAGTGTCCGGCGGCAGGACGTGTTCCTCGCCGCCGGGCTCGCCGTGCTCGCGTCCGTCGTCGCCGTCAGCTTCGGGAGCGGACGGCGGCCGGACGCGCTCGGCTGGACGTTGCTGCTCGCGCTGCACGTCCCGCTGGCCTGGCGGCGACGCGCCCCGCTGACGGTGCTGTGCGTGATGATCCCGCTGATCGCGGTCTACCACCAGCAGGAGTACGACCACTCGGCGCCGACCGCCGCCTCCATGGTTCTCCTCTACACGGTGGCCGTCACCGGCAGCATCCGGCGCACGGTGACCATCGGCTGTGCGGTGGTCGGGCTGATGCTGGTGCTGAAGGCGGGCCACGGCATGGCGGGGGTCGCCGAGAGCTTCCAGATCACCGGCTGGATCGTGTCCATGCTCGTCCTCGGCGGCTACCTCCGCGTCCACCGCCAGCTCACCACCACCGCCCTCGAACGCGCCGAGCGCGCCGAACGCACCCGCGAGGAGGAGGCCCGCCGCCGCGTTGCCGAGGAACGCCTGCGCATCGCCCGCGACCTCCACGACCTGCTCGCGCACAGCATCACCCTCATCGGCGTCCAGACGTCGGTGGCCGCGCATGTGCTGGCCGAGGACCCCGGCCGCCTCGACCGGGCCGCCGTCGCCAAGGCCCTCGACGACATCGCCGACACCTGCCGCAGCGCACGCGGCGAACTGCGCACCACGCTGGAGGTGCTCCGCGACCACGGCCCGCTCGACGACGAGCACGAGCACGGTCCACTCGACGAGCGCGGCCCGCTCCCCGGCCTCGACGGACTGCCCGACCTCGCCGCTACGGCCCGTGCCGCGGGGGCGAGCGTCGAACTGTCGGTGGGGACCGCGGTGGGCATCCCGGCCGCCGTGGGCGCCGCCGCCTACCGGATCGTCCAGGAGGCGCTCACCAATGCCGTACGACACGGCGGGCGCGCCGACCTCACGGTCCGGGTCGGTGTGCACGCGCGGGACGGAGCCCTGCGTGTGGACGTCACGGACGACGGCGCGGGCAGCGGTTCCGCTCCGCCCGGCTTCGGGCTGGTCGGCATGCGCGAACGCGTCCGCAGCGTCGGCGGCACGCTGGACGCCGGGCCGCTGGACGCCGGGCCGCTGGACGAGAGAGCGGGCTTCGCGGTGAGCGCCGTACTGCCCCTGCGTGTGCACAGCGAGGGAGCCCGGTGACCGCCATCCGGGTGCTCCTCGCCGACGACCAGACCCTCGTACGGGCCGCGTTCGCCATGCTCGTCGAATCGGCGCGGGACATGGAGGTCGTAGGACAGGCCGCCACCGGCCGCGAGGCCGTCGCGCTGGCCCGCACCGAACGCGCCGACCTCGTCCTCATGGACATCCGCATGCCCGACCTCGACGGCATCGAGGCCACCCGCCTCATCGCCGCCGACGAGGACCTCGCCGGGGTGAAGGTCCTCGTCCTCACGACCTACGACACCGACGAGAACGTCGTCGACGCGCTGCGCGCCGGCGCCTCCGGGTTCCTGGTCAAGGACACCCGTCCGGCCGAACTCCTCGACGCGATCCGCACGGTGGCGGCCGGAGAGGCGCTTCTGTCGCCGGGCCCCACGTCCCGGCTGATCGCCCGTTTCCTGCGCAGCCCCGTCGTGCCCGCCACCGGCGGCCCCGAATGCCTCTCCGAACGGGAACGCGGAGTGCTCGCCCTGGTCGCGCGCGGCCTCAACAACACCGAAGTGGCCGAAGCGTTGGGCCTGAGTCCGCTCACCGCGAAGACGCACGTCAGCCGCATCATGGGCAAGCTGGGGGCGCGGGACCGGGCACAGTTGGTGATCGTGGCGTACGAGTCCGGGATGGTGACACCGGGGAGGCTGTGACGGACAGACAGGTCGGCGTCGTTCCGCGAGGGGCGACCTCCGTGAGGGAGAGCGATGACCATCCTGAGCCGCACGCTTCTCGTAGCAGCAGTGCTGGTTGCTCCGATCACTTTCGCCGGGAACGCCTCCGCCCGCTCCGGGTGCACGTCCTCCGTGCCGTACGTCTCGGGAAGCGGCGGCTACGACACCTACCGCATCCCGGCGACCGTCGTCACCGACCGGGGCACCGTCCTGGCCTTCGCCGAGGGACGCCACAACAGCGCGGGCGACACCGGCAACATCGACGTCGTCCTCAGACGCTCCACCAACGGCGGCTGCACGTGGGGTCCGCTGTCGGTGGTGGCCGCCGGTGACGGGGACACCCGGGGCAACCCGGCCCCCGTCGTCGACCCCCGCACCGGCGCGATCGTGCTGGTCACCTCCTACAACAGCGGGGCCGTGACCGAGGGCCGGATCATGCGGGGCGAGGTCACGCCGGAACAGAGCCGCCGGGTC
This sequence comes from Streptomyces sp. NPDC058469, assembly GCF_042721125.1. NCBI lineage: Bacteria > Bacillati > Actinomycetota > Actinomycetes > Kitasatosporales > Streptomycetaceae > Streptomyces > Streptomyces sp. NPDC058469. Next base: position 163,888 of record NZ_JBHXME010000002.1, on the reverse strand, counting down.
TTCGTGCAGCGGAGCTGGGACGACGGGGGGAGCTTCACGGCCCCTCGGGACATCACGGGGGAGGTGAAGTTGCCGAGCTGGCGCTGGTACGCGACCGGGCCCGGGCATGCGGTCGCGCTCACGCGGGGCGTGCATGCGGGGCGGTTGGTGATCCCGGCGAACCACTCCGCCGCGCCGGCCGCCGGGTCGAGTGACACCGGGCAGGAGGCGAAGTACTACGGCGGGCACGACCTGTACAGCGACGACGGGGGCGAGACGTGGCGGCTGGGGTTCGTGGACTCGACGTACGACGGGATCAACAACGCGAATGAGTCGACCGCGGCCGAACTCCCCGACGGCAGGCTGTACTTCAGCTCCCGTGATCAGCTGGGTACGAGTGCGGGGAATCGGCTCGACACGTACTCCGGTGACGGGGGTGTGAGTCTCGACCGGCCCTATGCGGTGCAGCACACGCTGGACGACGTGCCGGTGGTGGAGGGGAGCGTGCTTCAACTGCCGGGAGCGGGGGCTCCGTTGCTGTTCTCGGCGCCTTCCGTACCCAACGTCCGTCAGGGGATGGCGGTTTGGCGGAGCGGGGATGGCGGGGGGCGTTTTGTGAAGGCGGTTTCGTTGTCGGGGGAGTGGGCGGGGTACTCGGATCTGGTGGCTGTGGGGCGGGACATGGTGGGGGTGCTTTATGAGACCGGGGCGACGAGTGCGTACGACACGATCGAGTTCCGGCGGGTGGGCGTGGCTGAGCTGAGCGGTGGGTGACCGTCCCTGGGGGCTCCGCCCCCAGACCCCCGACCTGTTGATCCGAAACCCAAAGGGTTCTATTTGAGGGTGTAGCGCACGTGGGGGCCGCCGAAGTAGCCGCAGACGACGTGTGGCTGACGTTGACGCCGATGGAAGAACCTGCGGGTCTCGGCGGCGAGCCAGGCGCGGACCTTGCGGGAGCGGTGCGCGGAAGGGCCGTCCAGGACGAGGTGGACCCTGCGCTCGAAGTGTCCGGCGAGACGGTCCAGGAAGCGGCACATGACGTCGGCGTCGAAGGTCTCGGTGAACACCATGAAGTGCATGCGGCCCTTCGAGCTGATCGCGGACACCGCGTTCACGGAGAACCGGTTGCCGGTACGGCGCACGGTCGGGGTGCGCCCCTTCGCGTCCCAGGTGCGGCCGGTGACCCGGTCGGAGCGGATGCCGACCTGGTCGGCGAAGAGCACCTCGCTCCCCTCTGCCCTGGCCTTGGCGCGGATGGCCGGCCAGGTCTCCTGGTGCCGGACGCGGACGGCTTCCGCGTTCTGCCCGACGGCCCGCTTGCCCGGGCGCCGGAACGTCAGGCCCCATCGGCGCAGGTACGTGCCCACGCCCTGCTCGGTCAGCCGTACCCGGTACAGCTTCGCGATCAGATTCCCGACGCCGGCCCGAGTCCACAGCCGGCCTGCAAGACCCACATCACACGGCCGGTGACCCAAGACGGCCTGCCGGACGGCTTGTTGCTCCACCTCGCTCAACAAGCCTGTTGCTCCACCTCGCTCAACAACTGGTGCTCGCCGACCCGGCACCCGCGGGGCTGCGGGGCTGCGGGGCTGCGCCATCAGGGCCCCACGTCCACCCGCGAGCCACTTCGCCCACCACTTGTCCGCTGCCTTCAGCGACACCTGGAACACCGCGGCAACGTCCTCGCGATCCTGCCCCGCCACCAGCGCGGCCACCGCCCGCATGCGAAGCGCCTCCTGCGCCGACGGCGACAACTGCCGCGCATCCCCCACCAGTTCACTCACGCAAGGACCAACGACCCAGAACATCTACCGTCTCGGATCAATAAGTCCGGCCGGTGCCGGCTGCCGTGCGGCGACAGCGGCCGCGCAGCAGGGGCCGGGGGGATGGCCGTCGATGCCCGATGGCATAGTGCCCGCATGCTTCGACGGGTACTGATCACCAGGCGTCTCTCCGTCCTGACGGCCTGCCTCGTTGCCGTTCTCGCCTCGGTGGCGGCGCCCGCGATCCCCGCGGCGGCTGACGACTCCGGCCGGGTCTCCCTGCGAGTCGCGGTCCCAGCGGTCTTCCGGATGTACGACGCCGACGAGGGCGCCAAGGCCGCGAACAGCGACTTCGGCGTCCCTGTCGACGTGGAACGCAGTGACGCGGGCCCGGCCCGCAACGTCAGGGTCACCGTGGACACCTCGGGGTTGGACGGCGTCGCCCGGGCGGGCAAGGGCGGCGCCGGGAACTGCACCCAGGACGGCCCGGTGTTCACCTGCGTCTACGGCAACGTGCAAAACGGCGACGGCGAGTCCAACAACCCCTTCACCCTCAACGGCGTGGACGGCGTCGAGCCGGGAGACAGCGGGACGCTGACGTACACCGTCGTCGCGGACAACGCGGCACCGGTGACCGGGACCACCCGGATGACCGTGGGCGGACCTTCGCTCCACACCCCGGCGGACGACGAGTCGGTGAAGGCGGTGGCGCCGGGCACGTCCCGGAAAACGACGCCCCGGTTCGCGAACCACAGCCGTTTCACGGCGCAACAGGGTGTCGCGCTCCGTATCTCCGCGGACGACGGGCTGCTGCTGACCTCGCGCCCCGACAACTGCTACTTCGACACCTCCTCCACCTCGGCGTGGTGTGAGTTCCCCACCAAGGCCGCACCTCACACGGCCTACCGCACCAGTGCCCCAATCCGCTACACGGCCGTCGCCGGAAAGCTGCTGGGCACCCTCTCCTACACCTGGTCGTCCGAACCCGAGCGCCCCGCCGAACTCACGGTGCGCGGCACCGAACCCCCGCTGACCCTGACCAGGACGGCGGACCGCGGCCTCACCGACGACACCGGGTACGTCAAGGCCACCACCACCGTGCAGGTCGACTACCAGCCGGTGACCTCGACCGTCCGGGGCCGGGTCGGCGACACGGTGACGGTCCGGCTGGGGGTGCGCGACAACGGACCCGGCCGGCCTTTGAGCTCGGAGACACTGGGCCGCTTCGAGGTGGTGCCGCCGGAAGGCACCACGGTGACCTCCATCCCGTACACCTTCGAGGACGGTGGCGGCGACTGGGCGTGCACACAGCCGAAGAAGCAAGGCGGGGCGTTCGTCTGCGAGATCGGCTACGACGAGTTCTATGAGGTACGGCACGAAGGAGGGACGACCGTCATCGGGTTCAAGATCCGCATCGACCGCCAGGTCCCCGGCGCGAAGGGCACGATACGCACGTCCAACCCGTTCGACCGGACCCCCCGGAACGACGAGGCGGTCATCCCGCTGGCCGCGTCCCCCGCGCTGCTGCCCCAGCTGGCCCACGACAGCACGGCGATCTGGACCGCCGTGTCCGCCGCGGGGATCGCCGTGATCGTCACCCTGGCGATCGTCCTCCGGCGCCGCCGCGACAGCGCCGCCGCCGGCGCGAACTCCTGATAGCGCCACGCACCGTCCGCGCCGACCTGCGCCGTACGAATCCGCTGCTTGTCCTTGCTCCCGGGCAGCCGGATCTCCGGCGCCAGAACCCACTACGACCGCAGACGTGCCCGTGGCGACCGACACATTTCCGCACTGCGCGATCTCTTCAACCGCATGATCTGATCAGACGGGTGGGTGGGAAACGTAGTTACAGCAACTCCGTTCACGCCAAAAACTCCCCGGCGTTTTTGAGGTCCACCCTTCAACGCACAGCAAACGGCGGGTGGGTGGGGAAACCCGTTACAGCAACCCCGCCCCCGCCAAAAACTTCCCCACCCGCTCCACCTCATCCGCCGACAACGACACCTGAGGCTCCGCGGTCGCCGCACACTCAATAACCCCCCGCAAATACAGCGCAGCCTTGAACGCCCCCAGCGCCGACGAACTACCACCCATCCGCGCCGGGTCCCCCACACCGACCAACCCGAACAACGCACACAACCGCTCCTGTTCGGCCCGAGCCCGATCCCAGTCCCCACCCCGACACAGCGCGTCCAGCCGGACATACCCGTGAGGATCGACGTTGGCGAGCCCAGGCACCGCCCCATCCGCCCCGAGCGCCATCGCAGAGTCAACGAACAGCTCGGACCCGGTCAGCACGCTGAACCCGGTGATGTCCGGATGAACACGCGCGCCGGTGACGACCGTACGAAAGCCGCCAAGGTCACCGCTGGAGTCCTTGAGCCCGGCCAGAACACCCTCGGCGGCGAGTTCGAGGACGAGGTCGGACGGCAACTTCGTGTGGACGGAGGCGGGAAGGTCGTAGGCCACCACGGGAACCGACGACGCGGCGGCGACCAGGCGATAGTGGCGCGCGATCTCGGCGGGATGGGTGCGCGTGTAGAAGGGCGCAGTCACTACGACCGCATCCGCACCCGCATCGGTCACCGCAGCCACATGGTCCAGAACCCGGGGTGTGGTCATGTCGATCGCCCCTGCCAGCACCGGCAGTTGACCCCCCACATGAGCCACCACCGCTTCAACCACATACCTCCGCTGCCGATCCGTCAGATACGCCGCTTCAGAGGTCGAGCCGAGCAGGAACAGCCCGTGCACCCCCGCCCCGACCAGATGATCGACGAGCCTGAGGAGGGAACGGACGTCCACCTCGCGATCCGGTGTCATGGGCGTGCAGACGGGCGGTACGACACCGGTCAGCGGGGCGGGGAAGGTCATGAAGGCTCCATGGGGCGGCTTTGGCGAACGAGGTCGCGGGTGGACAGGTCCTCCTCTACAGGATGGTGGCAACGGTAGAAATGCCCCGGTGTCGACGCGGCCGAGAAGTCCGGCATGACGGAAGCGCACACGTCGTCCGCCTTCCAGCACCGCGTACGGAACGGACACCCGCTCGGCGGACGCGTCGCCGACGGCACCGGTCCGATCAGCGGGATCGGGTCGATGGGGTGGAGCAGACCGGGGGTCGCCGAGAACAGCGCCCGGGTGTACGGGTGCCGGGCCCGGTCGGTGACCTGGTCGGCCGGGGTCTCCTCGACGATCCGGCCCAGGTACATGGTGATCACGCGGTCGCTCATCCGTCGTACCGTCTGGATGTCGTGGGACACGAACACCAGCGCCAGGCCCAGCCGTTCCTTCAGGTCCAACAACAGATTGAGGATCTGAGCCCGGACCGACACGTCCAGCGCGCTGGTCGGTTCGTCGGCCACCACCAGGTCGGGGTCGAGCGCCAACGCCCGTGCGATGGCGACTCGTTGGCGTTGCCCGCCGGAGAGTTGACCTGGTAGACCGTCGGCCAACGCGCGGGGAAGACCGACCAGCGACATCAACTCCCGTACCCGATCCTCCCGTTCCGGCCGCGAACCGCGACCGTGCACGTCCAGCGGATCCCGCAGTATCTGCCGGATCGTCAGACGCCGGTTCAGCGCGGTCGACGGGTCCTGGAAGATCATGCCGATGCCGGTGCCCACCGCGGCCCGGCGTTCGCCGTCCGGCATCGACCACAGGTCGCGGCCCCGGAAGGACACCGTGCCGGACGTCGGCCGCTGTACGCCCACCAACACCTTCGCCAGCGTCGACTTGCCGCAGCCGGACTCGCCGACCACGCCGACCGTCTCGCCGGGCGCGATGGTGAGGTCGGCGCCGGTCAGGGCGTAGACCCGGTCGCGGGTGAACAGGCCGCCGCTGCGCGCCTTGTGGACGACATGGGCATCGGCCAACTCGACCAGTGCGCGGCCCACTTGACCGCCCTCCGGCTCAATACCCGCACCTTTCATACCGCCCACCCCAACCTCCCAAGGGGCGCGGGGAACTGCGCGACCAGCCCCCACCCACCCGCACCCCGCACACAACCCAAACCACCTACCCCCAACCCGCCCCACACCCCACCCGCACCGCTCACTCGGCCCCCCTCAACCGCCGCCCCGCTCACGTGACCGCCCCGCTCTCCGTCGTCACCAGATCGATCGCCGGGTGGTGGCACGCCGCCGTGTGCGTACGCGGGCCGACCAGATCCGGCGCCGTCGTACGGCAGATGTCGCTCGCCAGCGGGCAGCGGTCCGCGAAGCGGCAGCCCGCCGGGAAGTCGGCGGGGGAGGGGACGACCCCCTTGATCTGGGTCATCCGCTCGGCCGCCGACTCCAGGGACAGCACGCTGCCGAGCAGGCCGCGCGTGTAGTGGTGGGCCGGCGACTCCACCAGGTCGGCGGTCACGCCCGTCTCCACGATCTGTCCGCCGTACATCACCACCACCCGGTCGGTGACGTCGGCGATCAGCGCGAGGTCGTGCGAGACGAGGATCAGCGCGAAACCCAACTCCTCGCGCAGGCGCAGCAGTAGCTCTATGACCTGCGCCTGCACGGTGACGTCGAGGGCGGTGGTCGGTTCGTCGGCGACGATCAGCTTGGGGTCACGGGACAACGCCATGGCGATCAGCACGCGTTGGCGCTGGCCGCCGGAGAGTTCGTGCGGGTAGCTGCGCAGGGTGCGGTCCGGGTCGAGGCCGACCATCGTCAGCAACTCGCCGGCGCCACGGCGCCCTCCGCGCCGTATGACCTGTTTGAGCTGTGCGCGGATCGTCATCGCCGGGTTCAGGGACGACAGGGCGTCCTGGTAGATCATCGCCATCTCGTGGCCCAGCAGTTTGCGGCGGACGCGCATCGGCTCGCCGACCAACTGCCGCTGGTTGAAACGGACATGGCCGCGCACCCTCGCACCCTTCGGCTCCAGGCCCATCACCGCGAGCGCCGTCAGCGACTTCCCGCAGCCCGACTCGCCGACCAGGCCCAGGACTTCACCCGGCCGCACCTCGAAACTGATGCCGTCGACGATGTCCACACCGTGGTGTCGGCCCTCGAAGCCGATGGCCAGGTTCTCCACCGCGAGCACCGGTTGGCCGTCGGGGTCGGGCAACGGCCGTGCGCGGGACCGCAGTCGTAGCGCCGCCTCCGTCAGGCCGGGGAGCTGGAGCACCTCCCCGCTGCCCGGTTGCGGGGCGTCGAGCGGGTCCTCGTCGTGCCGTACGTCCACCTCGCGCGGGGCCGGGGCCGCCCACGCGTCGGAGACGCCCTCGGACAGTATGTTCAGCGAGAGGACCGTGATCAGCATCAGCAGGCCGGGGAAGACCGTCGCCCACCAACCCCCGGTCAGCACCATGTTCTTGCCGTCCGCGATGACGCTGCCCCAGGAAGGGTCCGGGGGGCGTACGCCCGCGCCGATGAAGGACAGCGACGCCTCGAAGACGATCGCCTCGGCGACCTGCACGGTGCAGAACACCAGGATCGGAGCAGCGCAGTTGACGGCCACGTGCCGGATGACGATGTGTGGAGTGCGGGCGCCGATCACGCGCTCTGCGGTGACGTAGTCCTCGCCGTACTGGTCAAGTACGTTGGCCCGTACGACCCTTGCCACCGGCGGGGTGAACAGGAACGCGATCGCGCAGATCAGCACGGTGATCCCGCCGCCGAACACCGCGACGAGTACGGCCGCGAGCGCGATGCCGGGGAACGCCATCACCACGTCCAGGCAGCGCATCAGCGTCTCGTCGACGCCCTTGCGGGAGGTCGCGGCGATGGCCCCGAGCAGGGCGCCGACCACGAGCGCCAGCGCGGTCGCCCCGAGGCCGATCGCCAAGGACCAACGGGCGCCGTACATCAGCCTGCTGAGGATGTCCCGGCCCAGGCTGTCCTGGCCCATCCAGTGGCCGGCGGAGGGGTGTCCGGTGCCGTCGACGGGGAGCTGCTGGTCGAGCGGGTCGTCGGGCGCGAGGAGCGGGGCGAACAGCGCGACGAGGACGACGACCGCCAGGAAGCACACCGCGACCTTCGACAGCAGCGGCAGCCGGCGTCGGCCGCGCAGCCGGATACCGGGCCGGGACAGGGTCTCGGCGAGGCTCTTGCGGGTGAACTGAGTGAACATCAGGAAGCATCCCTCAGGCGGGGGTTGACCAGCAGATAGAGGATGTCGATGACGAGGTTCACGACGACGAACCCGGTCGCCGTCGTGAGCACCACGCCCTGGACGACGGCCGGGTCGCCGTTCTGCACGGCGTCGATCATCAACTTGCCCATCCCGGGGAGGGAGAAGATGGTCTCGATGACGACCGCACCGCCGAGCAGGTATCCAACGCGCAGGCCCAGCACGGTGAGTGGGTTGATCAGCGCGTTGCGCAGCACGTTCCGGCCGACCACGACCCGCGGTGGCAGGCCGCTGCCGATCGCCGTCCGGACGTAGTCCTTGTCCAGCTCCTCGACGACGGATGTCCTGACGATGCGCGTGAGTTGGGCCGCCACCGGGAGGGAGAGGGCGAGGGCCGGGAGGGCCATCGTCTTGAGCCAGCCTGTGAGGGAGTCCGCTGGGTTGATGTAGCCGCCGGTCGGGAACCAGCCCTGGTCCACGGCCAGGTACTGGATCATCAGCAGCGCCAGCCAGAAGCCGGGCGCCGCGACCCCGGTCAGCGACACGACCCGGATGATCTGGTCGGGCAGCCGGTCACGGTAGATCGCCGCCGTCACCCCGCCGAGCAGCGACAGCACCACCGCGATCCCCAGCCCCAGGAAGGTGAGTTGGAGGGTGAGCGGCAGTGCTGTGGTGACCTGCTCGACGACCGGTGCCCGGGTCAGCGCGCTGGTGCCCATGTCACCGTGGAGGAGTGCGCCCACGAAATGGACGTAGCGCAGGGGCAGTGGGTCGAGCAGGCCGTTCCGCTCGCGGAAGTCGTGTAGTTGCCGCGGGGTCGGGTTGGCGCCCTGGAAGAACGCGGACGCAGGGTCGACGTCCGAGAAGCGCATCACCAGGAACACGAACAGCACGATGCCGAGCATCAGCGGCACGAGCAGGACGATGCGGCGGGCCAGAATCCGGAGGACGGTGACCATGGTCCAACTCCCGTGCTGCTAGACCCACTTGGCCTGGAGGACATTGATGCCGGGGTAGGGCTGGGCCCTTATGCCTGTCAGCTCCTTGGGGTCCCAGGCGGTCATCAGCTCGTTGTGGACGACCGGGTAGAGCACGGCCTGTTCGGCGACGGTGTCGATGTAGTCCTGGATCATCGTCTTCTTCTTCGCCGCGTCCGGTTCCTGGGTGGCCTGGTCCATGTCCTTGAAGAGCTGCTTGGCGACGGAGTTCCCGGCCCAACGGGCGTAGCCCATCCAGAGGTTCCGGGGGCCGTAGTTGTAGTGCATGATCAGGTCCGCGTCGAGGCCGAACTGGTTGGGGTTCGAGGCGGCGGCGACGACCTGGTAGTCCTGCTTCTGGTCCATCTTGGTGAAGACGGCCGTGGTTTCCTGAGGGGAGAGGGTCGTCTTGACGCCGATCGCGTCCCAGGACGCCTTGATGGTCGGCAGGCAGTCGACGATCCAACTCACGTTCACCGCAAGGATGTTGATCTTCAGGCCGCTGACCCCGGCCGCCTTCAGAAGCGCCTTCGCCTTGTCGGGGTCGTAGTCGTAGACCGTCTTCGCGCGCCGGTAGGCGGGGTTGCCCGTGTCGAGGAACGACGAGGACGGCTTCCCGTGTCCCCTGAGGGCGACTTGGACCATCTTGCCGGTGTCGATCGCGTAGTGGAGTGCCTGGCGTACCCGTACGTCGTCGAAGGGTTTGTGCTGCGTGTTGAACATCAGGAACAGGTTGTTCATCCCGGCCCCGCCCGCGACAGTCAGTCCGTCGCTCCGCAGCCGCTGGATGTTGGCGTAGGGGATGTTGTCGGCGATCTGCGCGCCCGCGCTCGACCCGGAGATCTTGGCGACGCGCGGCGCCGCGTCGACGATCGTCAGCCAGTTCATCGTCTTGAAGGCGGGCGGGCGCGGGCCGTTGTAGCCGGCGAACGCGGCGAAGGTCGTGTTCGACTTCGGGTGGTGCGCGGTCTGCCTGTACGGTCCCGAGCCGACCGCCTTCCCCTGGATCGCGTCGTCCCAGGCGCCCGGCTCGGAGAAGACGTGCCTCGGCATGATCTTCGCGAGGGTGAGCCGTGAAATCCCTTCGGGGAAGGGGAACTTGAGGACCAGCTCGACGTTCCGCGCGTCGATCTTCCGCACCTCCTTCAGCCAGCTGACGAAGAAACCCTGCGCGAGGGTCGCCGTCTTCGGGTCGAGGATGCGGTCGTAGACGAAGACGACGTCGTCGGCGGTGACCGGCTTCCCGTCGTGGAACGTGGCGCCCGCCCGCAGCGTGAACTTCCACGAGGTGCCGCTCGTGTCCTTCGGCACCGCCGTCGCCAGCGCCGGATACGGCGCGCGGGTGATCGGGTCGGTGTCGATCAGACCCTCGTAGACGTGGTTGTTGCCGGCCATGGCGAACGCGGACGCCGTCTGCGTCGGGTCCCAGCTGCCGTCGTTGCCGTAGCCGATCACCGCGGTCAGCGTCCGGTTCTTGCCGGCGCCCCCGCCGCCGGTGTCGTTCGTCGACTGCGGCCCCGACGAACAGGCCGTCAGGGACGAGGAGATCGCGGCCGCCGCGCCCAGCGCGCCGGAGTACTTCAGGAACGCCCGGCGGTGCAGCGCGGGCACGTTCTGGGTCACGTCTTCGCGCATGGTTACTCCAGGAGGTACGACGTCCTACGTCCTGCGGTCAGCGCGACCATAAGAGCGGCCGTGGGGGCGGTCAAGGCATCGCACACGAATGGCGTAGCCATCAGAGGTCGGACCAATGGCGGTTTGAAAAGGCGCGGGAATGGCGCAAGTTGACACCTTCTCAGGGCTGGCTGAAGCCAGACATGGGACGTGGGACCTCTGGTGCGCGTACGATGCGGCGCATGTCCGGGGAGCCAAGGAACAGTCGGATACAGCGTGAGGTCGTCCAGCTGATCCTCGACCGCAAACTCCAGCCCGGTGCGCCGCTGCCCACCGAGGCCGAGCTGATGGAAGCCCTCGGCATCAGCAGAAACTCCGTCCGCGAGGCCCTCAAGGCGCTCCAGGCCCTCGACATCGTGGAGATCAGACACGGCTACGGCACCTACGTCGGCCGCGCCTCGCTGACCCCGCTCGTCGACGGCCTCACCTTCCGCACGCTCGCCCGCCACGAGGACGACGCGGACGCGCTGGCCGAGATCCTCCAGGTACGCGAGGTACTGGAGGAAGGCCTGATTCATCGGGTCGCCGCCACCGTCACCGAGCCGGAACTGGACAGACTGGAAGCGGTGGTGAACCGCATGGAGGAGGCGGGCCGCGCCGGCCGGCCCTTCCCCGAACTCGACCGCGAATTCCACGAGTTGCTCTACGCCTCGCTCGGCAACGAACTCGTCCCCCAACTCCTCGGCGCCTTCTGGACGGTGTTCCGCCGGGTCGCCGGCGCCCGCGGCTGGACCGACGACCCGGCCCCCGAACTCACCGTCCGCCGCCACCGCGACATCGTCACCGCACTGCGCGCCCGCGACGTCGAGGGCGCCCAGCGCGCGATGGCGGACCACTTCCGCGGCATCGAGGCACGCGCGGCACAGGAGTCACGAGGAGTGGGCTGACCGGCGCTTTCGGGTAGCGGGCATCCCACCGTCTCTACGCTGGCCGTGTGACCGAGACCTGGCCAGAGACCTGGAACCCGACCGCCACCGGTGTCCTACGGCTGCCTTCCAGCCGCCTGATCCGGGGCCGTGGCCTGCGCCGACCGCTCCCGGCCGACGGCCCGGCACCGACGTACGGCGTGTATCTGCTGGGCAGCGCGCCGCCCCAACTGGCCTGGGAGACACGCTGGTTGCGCTGGCCGGACTTCCGGCTGCCCGCCGACCGCGCCGAGGCCCGCACCGTCCTCACCGAGGCCTGGCAGCGGGCCCGTACCGAGCGCGTCGAGATCGCCTGCGGCGGCGGCCGGGGCCGCACCGGCACGGCACTCGCCTGCCTCGCGGTCCTCGACGAGGTGCCGCCGGAGGAGGCGGTCGCCTACGTCCGTGCCCACTACGACCGGCACGCGGTGGAGACACCGTGGCAGCGGCGGTACGTACGGCGGTTCGGGGCGTCTTCAGGTGCGATAGGCGAGTCAGGCGCGGCGCGCCCGGAAGCGTAGGCCGCCGCTCTCCGGGTGCAGGTCGACCGTCGCGTCCGTGAAGCCGGCCCGCTCCAGCCGCGCCGGGAGTGTCGCCGGATCGAGGGTGTTCATCGTGTCCCGGAAGTGCAACACCCGGAAACGGAAGCCGGGTTGGCTGTCGCTGCCCGCGAACGTGCCGCCGGGACGCAGCACGCGGAACGCCTCGGCGAAGATACGGTCCTGGTGGGCGGCCGTAGGCACATGGTGCAGCATCGTGAAACAGACGACGGAGTCGAACGACGCGTCGGGCAGCGGCAGTTCGGCGCCGTCCGCCTGGAGCACGGTGGCCCGGTCGCCCCACTGGGACTGGAGCAGGCGTGCCGTGTCGGCGTCGATCTCGGCGGCGGTGAGGTGGTCGACCTGCTCGACGAGGACGCGGAGGTTGGCGCCGTAGCCGGGGCCGATCTCCAGCACGTCCGCGCCGAGTTCCACGTGCTCAAGGGCCCAGGGCAGGATGCGGTCCTTCGTCGTCTGCGCCCATCCCTGGGAGCTGCACAGCTTGCGGTGGGCTCGGTTCATCGGCATACGTCGACGCTAGGCGGGCCGGGCGGTTGTCCGCCACGGGCTAGGCTGCCGTGTCATGTCGCGGAACGGACAGCGCGGGTGGCGTGGGGGCCGGGTGTTCGACACGGCGATCCTCGTCGGCCAGTTCACGATGCCGCGCGGGACGGCCTTCGCCACGCACTGGCACCCCGTCCACCAACTCGCCTGTTCCGAGCGAGGGTTGCTTCGTATCCGCGGCGAACACGGGACGTGGCTGCTGCCGCCGTCGCTGGCCCTGTGGATCCCGGCGGACGTCCCGCACGCCACGGAGTCCGAGGGCGATGCCGTCATGCGCAGTGCGTACGTCGACCCGGTGAGCTGCCCGCACATCGACTGGCGGGACCCTACGGTCGTCGCGGTCACCCCTCTTCTCCGGGCGCTCGTCGAGCACCTGGACCGCACGGACCTGACAGTGGAAGCCCGTTCACGCGCCGAGCCGGTGCTCCTCGACGAGCTGCGTCCGGTACCGGTGACCAGCGTGACCGTGCCCGAACCGCGCGATCCACGGGCGCGGGCGGTGGCCGAGGCGCTGCGGGCCCACCCGGCGGACGGGCGGACCCTGACGGAGCACGGCGGTCAAGTCGGCGCCAGCGCACGGACGTTGGCCCGCCTCTTCGTCGCGGAGACGGGCCTCGGGTTCGGCCAGTGGCGGGAACGGCTGCGGATGCAGGCCGCGTTGCCGTTCCTCGCCGAGGGTTTGCCGGTGGAGTCCGTGGCGCGGCGGGTGGGGTACGCCTCGGCGAGTTCCTTCACGGCGGCGTTCCACCGGGTGGTCGGGGTGACGCCGAGGCAGTATTTCCCGACCTCGCGCGCTAGCTGACGGCTTCCGCCACCAACTTGGCGGTATCCGCGACAAGTTGGTTGTCGTACGGAGCGTCGGGCAGGGTCGGCTTCGTCGTCAGGACCGCGAGGACGACCGGGTCACCGGCCTCCGTCCAGGCGATGCCGACGTCGTTGGCGGTGCCGTAGTCGCCGCTGCCCGTCTTGTCGGCGATCGTCCAGGTCGCGGGGAGCCCGGCGCGGAAACGGGCGGCGCTCGTCGTGTTGTTGAGCAGCCAGGCGGTGAGCCGGTCGCGGTCGGGGCGGCGCAGGGCGTCGCCGAGGACGAGCTTGCCGTACAGGCCGCCGATCGCGCGCGGGCTGGTGGTGTCGGTGATCCGGTCCGGCTCGGCCGAGTTCAGCTCGGTCTCCCAGCGGTCGAGCCGGGTGACCCGGTCGCCGAGGGAACGGGCGAAGCGGGTGACGGCGGTGGGGCCGCCGAGTTCGCGCAGGATCAGGTTGCCCGCGCCGTTGTCGCTGTAGCGGATCGCCACGTCGATGAGCTGCTCGACCGTCATGCCGTCGGCCAGGTGCGCCCGGGTCTGGTCGGAACCGTCGACCAGATCGGCCTCCGTGTAGTGCACGACCTTGTACAGGACCTCGCCGTGCCGGTCCAGGTCCCGCAGGACGGCCGCGGCGGCGAGCGTCTTGAACACCGAGCACATCGGGAAGAGTTCGTCGGCACGGTGCACGACGGTCTTCTTCGTACCGATGTGATGCGCGAACACGCCCACGCGGGCGCTGTGTTGATCCTCAAGGGCGCGCAGTCGAGCCGTGGTGTCGGCGCCGGTGCTGTCCGACGCCTGCGCGGAGGAGGCACCGGCGAGGAGGGTCGCGGCGGTGGCGGCACTGGCGCTGAGGAGGGTGCGGCGGGTGGTCGTAGGCGTCGTAGGGGTCGTAGAGGACTGTTCGGAGTCTGAGATCGTGCTCTCCTTTGTTCGGTCTTCCGTTCGGTCTCCGTCGACGATCGGTCGGTCTCCGTCAACGATCTCTCCAGTGATCGACGCAGGGCGTCATTCCTTGGTTGCGCCGCCGTAGACCATCGGCGGACACCGCGACGGGCCCGCGCTGGGCACAGTGGGCGCATGGTGAACACACAGGGGATCACGCGGGGGCAGTTCCTGACGGGGGCGCTGGCGCTCGGAGCGGCGGGCGCGCTGCTGCCGTCAGGGCGGGCGACGGCACAGACGCAACCGCATGCGACACGTGGCCGCCGCCCCGGCCTGCGCCACCACGGCGTCGTCTACACGGTCGGAGAGGGCGAGACCCCCGCCACCGCCTGGAACCCGCGCCGGATGCGCGCCGACCTCCGCGCCATCCGCGACGAGCTGCACGCCGACACGGTCGACGTCACCGGCGACGGCGTCGACCGCCTCACCGCCACCGCCGCCGAGGCCGCCGAACTCGGCCTGCACATCTGGCTCCAGCCCACCATCGCCGACATCCCGGAGCGGGACATCCTCGAACACCTCGCGGAGACCGGCCGGTTCGCGGAACGTCTCCGGCGCCAGGGCGCGAGCGTCGACTTCAGCGTGGGCTGCGAGTTCTGGCTGTTCGTGCCCGGGATCGTGCCCGGCGCGACGGTCCTGGACCGCGTCCAGAACATCCTGAACGGCACGTTCGACCCGGCGAGGATGCAGCGCAGGCTGGACGCGTTCACCAAGAAGGCGGCGGCGATGGGCCGTTCCGTCTTCCAGGGCGACCTCAGCTACGCCGCCGCCCAGGACGACGAGGTCGACTGGAACCTCTTCGACATCGTGGGCATCGACTACTACTCCTACTTCCGCCAACCAGCCCACTACGTAAGGGAGTTGCGCCAGTACCAACGCTGGGGCAAGCCGGTCACCATCACCGAGTTCGGCACCTGCGCGTACAAGGGCGCCGAGAAGACGGCCGGCATGGGCTGGAACGTCGTCGACTACGACAAGGACCCGGAGGAGATCAAGGGCCACCTGATCCGCAGCGAACACACCCAAGCGGCTTACGTGGTCGACCTGTTGGGGGTCTTCGAGTCGATGGACCTCTACGGCGCGATGGCCTTCGAGTTCGTCACCCCGGACGCCCCCCACCGCGCCCACGACCCCCGCCACGACCTCGACATGGCGAGCTACGCCATCACCAAAACCATCAAGGACCGCCCCGACGAACCGAGTTCACCCTGGCACTGGGAGCCGAAGGAGGCGTTTCGCGCGCTGGCGCGACGGTACGCACGGGCGTGCCGCCACTGAAGGCGTCCTGTCGCCCGCGCATCACATCCCCAGCGTCATGATCAACCGGTCTTCCCCGGGCCCGAAATAATCCTTCTCCACTCCTTCGTCGGACCAGAAGCCCAGCGACCGGTACAGCATGATCGCGGCGGCGTTGGTCGGCTCCACCGTCAGCCGGACCTGGTGGACGTGCTCCGTGCGGAGGCGGCGCAGGGCCTCGACCATCAGGCGCCGGCCGAGGCCGCGGCCCTGAAGGTGAGGGGTGACGGCGAGGCTCATGATCCAACTCACGTAGCCGTCCGAGGTGTTGACGAACAGGACGTAGCCGAGCAGGCCCTCGCCGTCGTCCAGGACGAGGATGCGGTCACCGTGGATGTCGACCAACTGTCTGAGAACGACCTGTGTGTACGGCTCTTCGGGGAAGGCCTCCCTGTCCACCCGGAGCAGCTCGGGCAGGTCGGCCACGGTGACGCCCCTCAGGGTCAGCGGCCGTTCGACGCGGTCGGCGAAGAATGCCTGGTCAGTGCGGCGCCCGACAGAAGGGAAACGTTCCTCCGGAAAGGGCGTCATACTGCCTCCTGGGGGTAGGAAGTCAATTGCGTGTTGACACTCGTACGGGTGGTACGGGCGAGACGAGCGCGTCCTGCCTTTCTGGTGTGTTCGGCAGGGTTCCATCCATCTTGGGTGGGGTGATCCTGCAGTTCAAGGCCGAATCAGGTCGCATGACTGTATTCGCCACGATGTGCCCCCGTGCGCCCCGGCGGTGGCTGTGAGAAGCTGTGGCATGGCGTAGATTGCTCTGCGAAATTGGCGAGAGCTACACGTCGCGCCTGCGACCTCGGTATCGTGAAATGGTGGAATGGTGAAAAATGCGGAAGTCGCCTGGGGTGCGTTCGATTCGATCGCATATGTAGATCACAACTACCGTGATCTACAGGCGGAGGACGCGGAGATCCTGACCATTCTCCGAGATCATTTCGCGGATCATTTCCGGAACCAGGGCGTCGGTCCGGTTTACGGCATCGACGTGGGCGCCGGCGCCAATCTCTATCCCGCCCTGTCCATGCTGCCGTGGTGCGATGAGATCACCCTCTTCGAGCGCTCGTCCTCGAACGTGGCATACCTGGAGAGCCAGGTCGACTCGTATGCGCAGAACTGGGACCAGTTCTGGGGCGTCCTGTGCGGGAACAAGAGCTACGGCTCCTTCGGCACCGACCCCCGCGAGAAATTCCGCAAGGTCGCCAAAGTCGAGCAGGGCAACATCTTCGGTCTTAAGCGGTTCGGCGGTCGGTGGTCCGTGGGGACGATGTTCTTCGTTGCCGAGTCGATGACCTCCTCGTACCAGGAGTTCACCCTGGGTGTGAAGCGCTTCATGCGCGCCTTGGCCCCCGGGGCTCCCTTTGCCGCCGCTTTCATGGAACACTCCATGGGTTATCACGCGGGTGAGCAGTTCTTCCCCGCGTGCGACGTGGGGGAGAACGAGGTGTGGGAGAGTCTCGAACCATTCGCGGACAAGCTCAAAGTGCACCGGCTCAAAACCGAGGCCGCGGTGCGGGACGGTTATTCCGGAATGATCCTCTCCTATGGCTGGCGCGGGAATTCGGATGCACGTGTTCCGATCGGCTGACAGGGTGGCCGACCGGTGAATCTTCACAACAGAAGAGGGATATTCCTCGGCTGAGGGCAGTGCGGTCTGTGTGAGGGGCATGGAATGGAGATCAAGCCGCGGCAGCACCTGCTGGACATCTGGCAGGCGGTCGCCCGCCACTCCTTCGACGGAGGGGAGTGGGCGTGGGGAAAATGGGGCGGTGAGAGCAGCGTCGCCGACGCCGAGCGCCTGCTCTGCCTGCTGTATCCGGCGACCGAGCTGCCGTCGTTCCGGCTGGACGACCCCGACACCACGCTGACGGACGTCCAGCAGACGCTGAAGCGGGCCGGCGGACGCCTGGAGATTCCGGCCAATCTCGTCATGGCCGCGGTCGAGTTCATGCGCACCCACGCCGACGACAAGCGGCCCACGTTCGCGGGCGGTTACTACTTCCAGTCCCGGGACAAGGAGCAGGACCTCACCGAGGAGCAGCGCCAACTCGGCGTCACGGACTCGTTCTCCATGTCGATCACCCTCTGTCTCGCCCTGCTCGGCTTCCTCAAGGTCTACGAGACCAAGACCCGCCGCGGCGACATGCAGGAGATGATCAAGGAGCTGAAGGCCGCGACCAACAACCGGCTCACCGCCGCCATGGTGAGCCTGCTGCGTTCGTTCACGGTCAACGTCTACGACACCGACTCCCCCCAGGGGCAGACGCTCTGCGAACTCCTCGGCCAGGGCCAGTTGTCGCAGCGGCAGGTGCTGGAGCAGTTCCAGCGGCGGTTCCGCCCGCTGCGTGCCGCCGTCATCGAGAGCTTCATCCTCGGCCTCGACGTCCAGGAGGCTCTCAAGGACGAGAGCCAGCTCTTCGAGTGCGGCTGGGCCTGGAGCCTGGTGCGGGACGCGCCCGAGGTGGAGACCGAGGAACCCATCGGGCCGCAGCCCGTCGGCGTCGCCAACCCGGTGCCGTACCTCTACTTCACCGTGGTCGCACTCGACGGCATCCAGGACCTGTTCTCGGACCGCACCCTGACCCTGGGCCTGCTCAACGCCGAACAGCAGAAGCTCGCCGAGGCGTTACGACTGCGCTGGGAGATCACCCAGCAGTACTGGTCGCGCATCGCCCGCTTCGACGGCGACCGCTGGCCCCTGGAGGACATCCCCTGGCGTACGACGGGACAGCGGCTGGAGTCGGAGTACTTCTCCCTCTCGGTCGCCGCGATCCTCGTGCACGACCTGATGCGCCGCCGGGCCACCGACGACGACCTGACCCGCACCGTCCGCGTCATGGAGCGGCTCGCCGAACGCGGCCGTATCACCAGCCGGATGACGCGCGACGACCCGATGATCCAGCTGCACAACCCCGGCGTCACCCTGCCCCTCCAGGGCGGCGGCACCATCGGCCCGCCGATGGACTGGACGATGAGCGACTTCTCGGCCCAACTCCTCAAGCGCACCGTGCAGTTGTGCACGCTCTCCCGCAACCTCTCCGCGCACGACCGGCTGCTTCGGCTGGCCGAGGACATCTTCGGCCATGTGTGGCGGCGCCGGATGGGCGAGGGCGAGGGCGTCGGCCTGTGGGACAACGTGCACGCCATCTACCCGGAGACCGCCCTCACCGAGGGACCGGTGTCCTGGAGCATCACCGAGCGGGTCACCGAGGTGATGGTCCAGGTCCACAACATGTACGCGCAGCCCCCGATCCGCAGCCTCGAACTCACCGAGCTCGCACGGGCGTTGCTCAGCGAGTCCACGCACCTTCTGGGAAACGAACAGATGGCGCCCGCGCCCAACGCCGACGGAAAACGTGGCATGCAACTCAGGGGAATCGAGGTCAAGTTGCGCCGCGCCCGCGCCCTCGTGGACGAACAGCCGGGTACCGCCTACTCGTTGACGCTCGACGTGCTGGGCCAGCTCGACGCGCTCGCCCGGGCCCGCCAGGCCGCCGCGGTCCAGGGAGTGTGACCCGTGCTGATCTTCGCGGCCTCCGACAAGGGAGGCACGGGCCGCTCCGTCACCAGCGCCAACCTCGCCTACCAGCGGGCGTTGACGGGTGACGACGTCTGCTATCTGGACTTCGACTTCGGCTCGCCCACCGCCTCGGCCGTCTTCGACGTGCCCGACGCCCGCGAGGCCGCCGAGGACCGCGGGCTGCACTCCTATCTGATAGGCGAGATCAGCGAACCGGTCAGGATCGACGTCTGGGCGGACACCGAACACCGCGTACTGCGCAACCAGCCGCCCGGAGCAGGCCGGTTGATCCTGATGCCGGGTGACCTCAGCGGCGGCGAGTTCGCCACCTCCGGCGACAATCTGCGCCGCTGCGTGGACCTCCTGCTGCGCCTCAACGGCGAGTTCGACCTGATCGTCGTCGACCTCAGCGCCGGCCGCAGCTACGCCGTCGACATGGTGCTGGCGGCCACCTCGCAGCGGGCGATGAGCGGCGTTCAGGCCCGCTGGCTGGTCTTCCACCGCTGGACCCGCCAGCACGTGGAGGCCGCGGCCAGCCTGGTCTACGGCAAGCGCGGCATCCTCGCCGGCGGCGTCGCCCGCGGCCACGACGAGGACGCGCTGCGCGGCGCCATCCGCTTCGTACGGGCCGCCGTACCCGATCCCGACTCGGCGCTGTGGTCGCAGGCCACGCCCACCCAGTCGGCGTGGATGGAGCAGTGCGACACCGAGTTGAAGCATCTCGCCTCGCACCACGGCATCGGCTACAGCCAGGTGCTCGGCTCGGTGCCGCTGGAGCCGGTGCTGCAGTGGCGGGAGCAACTCATCACCGATGAGGACGTGTTGGACAGCCAGATCGCCACCATGGAGACCTGGCAGGCGCTGAGCGACCTCGCCGCGCGGCTGACCGACGACAAGTACTGGGAGGAGGCATGACGGAGGCCGTCTTCCGGGAGACCACCGCGGACCCGCGCACCCAGTCCGTGCCGCTGGCCCATCTCTCGCTGGAGCTGGGCCACCTCTACATGGAGGACTTCGAGGCGGGCCCCGAGCGGCTGCGCGAGCACTTCGCCGAGGTGCGGATCTGGGTGGACGCGGCCCGCGCCTCCGCCGCCCGCCGCACCGGCGGCAAACGCCCCCGCATCAGCACGTGCTTCCTGATCGACGACTACTTCACCCGCTTCTCCACCCCGGCCGAACTCGTCCCGCTGGTCCTCGAAGAGGCCGAGAAGGCCGGCCTCGTCATCGACTACCTCGCCCGCGAGTCGGGCTGCGCGGTCGCCGACCGGATCGAACTGGCCGAGTCCGTCATGCACCGCCTCGTCGAGTCGCCGCCGCCGGGCAGCCACGGCTCCCGCCCCCCGGTCAGCCAGACGGGCTGGCTCGCGAATGGCGAGCGCACCACCCCAACGCGCAGCGCGCTGGCGGAGATTGTCACCTGGCAGCCGCCGCACGAGACCGCGGCCCGCAACCACTCGGTCTTCATGGACGTCGAGTTGTGGTCCGAGACGGACAAGGGCCGCCTGTGGTCCTGCCCGTTCCTGGCCGCCGTATGGCAGTTGGCCCGCCTGGGTCTGCTACGACACCTGGGCGAGCCCGTGTTGGTCCCGCGACCCTGGACCGGCGGGGGCTTCCCGCGCGACTGGGACCGGCTGCCGCCGCTGCTCAAACTCAGCGACACCCGGGTCCCGTTCAGCGCGTACCGCACCTGCACGCTGATGGCGAACCGGTTCGTCGCCGTGGAGGACGCCGTACGGCTCATCCTCGACCAGATAGACGTGGACTCCGTCGCGCTCGAACAGGTCGCCAAACGGTCCGCGGGCGAAGGCGTCGCGGTCCCGGAGGCGGTGGCGCAGCGCGCCACGTACGTCTTCTACGAGGAGCCCGCCAACTCCACTTCACCCAACGGGACTTGACATGAAGGCCCCCGGACAGCAGACGCGCTCGGTCCTCGCCTGCGGCGAGGTGCGCACCGGTCTGCTGCCGTCTTTCCAGGCGCTGGACGGACGCGCCGCCGCCCAACTGCTGCGGCTGCGCGCCGACGAACACGTCCGGGTCTCCGAGCGGCCCAATCTCTACGCCCGCTCGCCCGAGGTCCTCACCGGCGTGGACTGCCGGCTGCCCACCTCGAACGGCGCCAAGGTCAGGGCCGTCGGTACGGTGGCCGCCCGCGCGGCGCTCACCGAGGGCCGCGTCCTGCAGTCCACCGCCTACTTCGGCGCCCCGGCCGACGGACCCGACGTACGGCAGCCCTGGGGGCACTATCTCGTCCGCCCCGGGGTCGTCGAGCCGTTCGGGAAACTGCCCGAACAGGCCACGGCGGAGGGCGTGTTGCGCGGTGGCGGGCGCGGCGAACTGGACCTGGGGATGATCGCCGAGGGGCTGTTGGCGCAGTTGGTGCGGCATCCGCTCCTCGACCACAAGGCGCCCTTCAAGTCCCGTCGTACACAGCTGCGTTGGGCCGCGCGACGGGCGCCGGAGGGCGAGGGTCCGTCGCTGGACCGCTTCACGCTGGCCGAAGACAGTCTGCGGACCGTCGAGTTGAGGGTGCCGGAGGGCATCGAGGCCGCCGCGGTCGCGGGGCTGTGCGAAGACCTCGCGTTGCACGACTGGCTTTTGACGACGGTGGTGCACATGCTGGAGAACAGCCGGCCCGGTGCGGCGGACGGGCCCGCGGCGGTCCTGGCGCTGCGCCCGGCCGTCGATCACCTGCTGCATCTGTGGATGCCGCGCGCGCACGTGGACCGGACGCTGGGACACCTGTGGGACGTACTGGAGCGGGAACCGGGCTTCAGTCGCCAATGGGAGAACCTTCGCCAGCGTATCCGGGACCAACTGGCCATACAGGCCATCCCGTTGCTGCACCAGGCGCTGAGCACGCGCTGACGGGGCGGCATGAACCGTATATCCGACGGGGGAGAGGTTCACATGAACGGAGTGACGACAACAGGAGCAGGCGGCCTGCGGTCCGTACCGCAGCAGGACCAGGCCCAGCGCAGGTCAAGGCTGTTCCTCAAGACGCTGTTCGCGATCTTAGCCGGAGGCGCCGCCTTCTTCGTGACCAACGTCCTGAACGAGAACGACGGCGACCTGTGGCAGTGGACGATGTCCATCGTCCTCGGCAGCGCGACCCTGGTCGTGCAACTGCTCGTGGACTTCGGTGAGCGGCTGGAGGCCGTCCAGGAGAGTCAGAAGCGGCGCATCCGGGACATGAAGGACAGTCTGTCCAGCCATCACATCGAGATGCGCGCGGCGGTCGACGACAGCTTCGCGAAGATCAACGCCGCGACGGAGCTGTACAGCAAGGTCGACGGCTCGGTGCTGCGCTCCGACGAGGTGACCCGGCTGGTGCTGGGCTACACGAAAGTCGGCGAGGAGGGCGCGGACATCGTGAAGGCCTTCGCCGAGGAGGAGCTGGGCCGGCTCGCCCTGCTCATGGAGAACCTCGGCAACGGCACGGCGGACTGCCCCGGTGAGAACCACGAGTGGCTGATCGACCTCACCAGGTGCGTCAAGAGGACGCTCTACGCCACCAGCACGTCCGTGGACCGTGACTTCTGGTCGAGCGAGCCCGCGAGGCGGTATCTCGCCGCCCAGGAGACGGCGATCAAGACACGGCGGGTGCAGGTCCGGCGCGTGTTCCTCGTCGACGAGGAGCAGGAAGTCACCGGCAGCCTCCGCCAACTCTGCGAAAGACACCGCAAGTTCGGGATCGACGCGCGTATCGCGGTCCGGTCCCTGCTGGAACCGACCGCCCAGATGAACTCGTTGAACGACTTCATCGCCTTCGACGGCGAACTCTGCTACGAGACCGAGCCCGACATCCATGTCATGCCGGCCAAGACGACGCTGAAGATGACACGCGAACACGTGGAGGAACGGATCAACCGCTTCAACGTGCTGTGGGAGGCGACGGAACCGGACCGGGGCCCGGCGGCGATCCCGGTTCCCGCCCCGGTTCCGGAGCCCCGGCAGGGTCCCGCGCCGACGGCTCACCCCTGAGGCGGCGGCGGAACGACCTGCCCGTAGTCGCCGCTGGAGTAGTCGCCGTCCGCCACGAAGCCGGGGCTGGTGCCCTGCTCGATGTACGGGGGCGGGTCCGTGTTGACGGACATGTCGCCGTTGGAGTTGATGCTGACGGTCACCTTCACCTCGCCGGCGGGCGGGCTGGCGGCGTAGCCGAGCTTCTCGGGCAGGTAGCCCTGGTACTGCTGCGGGGCGGAGTTGGTGACCTGGAAGGTGCCGTCGGTCGTCTTGGCCTGGTTGATGCTGCCCCAGGTGGTGTCGGTGCTGGTGATCGAGGCCGTGGTTCCGCTGGTCAGGTTGCCCTGACCGTCCCAGCAACGGGTGATGGTGATGGTCGAGTTGGCCATCGTCGTGTCGAAGAAGAGCGAGTCGTCGTTCCAGTGCCAGTGGAACTGGTAGCCGCCGTCGCAGGTGGTGGCCTGCGCTGTGCCCGGCGCGAGGAGCAGCGCGAGGGGGGCCAGGGCGAGGACGGAGAGTTGGACGGTGCGTTTGCGGAGTGCGGTCAGCATGCCGTCAGGCTCTCAACTGCCGTACGGGGGACGGAAAACCCTTCGACCGTGCTCGAATGCTGTGCAGTCGTGTTGCTCGAACGGTGTGGGGCCGCGGCCCTTAATCCCTTCGCCCGTGCTCGTCCCGTCCGGTACGGTCGCGAGGTTGTCTTCACTGCTGGGAGCCCCTGAGAGCAGGTTTCTTCATGGCAAGTCGTATCGGCGAACTCGTGCTCGGTTGCCGCGATCCCGAGGTGCTGGCGCGGTTCTGGTGCGAGGTTCTGGACTTCGTCGTGCTCGAACGCGAGGAGGGGCAGTGGGTGGAGATCGGGACGCCTGAAGGGTTCGGTGGGCCGCACCCGACGCTCTTCTTCAGTCGCCGGGACGAGCCGGAGCCGGGGAAGTCCCGGCTGCACATCGACGTCAATCCCACCGATCGTGATCAGGCCGCCGAGCTCGAACGCCTGCTGGCACTCGGTGCGCGCCGGGCCGACATCGGTCAGACGGGGGACGAGCAGTGGCATGTTCTGGCCGACCCCGAAGGCAATGAGTTCTGCCTGCTCAAGGCTCGTATCAACCCGCTCTGACCGCTCTGACCGCTGCGTTTGGTCTGGCTGCCTAGCCGTCCAGCAGGGCCAGGCCCAGTGGTGTGAGCGTGTGCAGGACCGCCTGGCCCGCCCGTGACGTGCTCAACAGGCCCGCCTCGCGCAGTACTCCCGCGTGGTGGCTGGCCGTGGCCGGTGCGATGCCTACCCCGTGGGCGAGTTCCGTGGTCGTCATGCCGTGGTGCTCCGCCAGCGACTCCAGGACCTCTGTGCGCGTCTGTCCGAGCAGCGCGCCGAGGGAGGGGCGGGGGCGCGTCGTCCGGCCTACGGCCGTGTCGTGGGCCATGGGGTAGACCACGACCACCGGGAGGGTGGGGTCCTTGAGGAGCGTCGGGCGCCGCCAGCAGAAGTACGACGGCAGGACGAGCAGTCCCCGGCCGTCGAGTCGTACGTCCCGGTCGGCTCCGCCCAGGCCGCTGACTTCGAGCACCAGTGGTTGCCAGGAGAGGCCGGGGTGGAGCCTGCTCAGCAGGCCGCCCAGGTGATGTGTCGTCAGGAAGCGGTCGTGCAGCGAGCGTTCGGCGTCCAGTCGGGTGCGAATGCCGTTCCACCAGGGGGCGAGTGCGATCCGGATGTAGGTGCGTAGCGCCTGTGCGAGATGCGCTACGGCGTCCCCGTCGCCCTCGGCCAGCGACGGGGCCCAGGACGGTAACTTCCGGCCTGCGCGCGAGAGTTCGAGCAGATCGTGCCGGAGTCGCCCTCGCGGTGTGGAGAGCAGTGCGCCTATCCCCGCCTCCAGGCCGCCGGCTCCGCCCGCCGGGGTGAGGAAGTCCGGGGAGTATCCGTGGGGTGGTGCCAGCCGAAGTAACTCGCGGACAGGGGCGGGCAGTTCGGGTCGTACCGCCCGCCGCCAGGGGCCGAAGACCGCCGACGCGGCGTTGGTCTGCAGCACGTGCATGCTCAGCAGCGCTTCCCATAACGGGTCCGGTGTCTGCGCCAGCCTGATGTGTGCGAGGTCGTCGTCCGTGAAGTGGATGCGGACCGGCATGGGTGGCCTCCCCCGTTCGAGCCTCGTTCCATGGTCGGAAGAGGAGAGGGGGCGTGCCTGACCGCAACGCCGACCTTCACGGAATCGGCGCCAATGGGGACGTTGTGGACGATCAGTGACGAGAGGAGGTGAGGGAGCCGATGAACTCCGTCCAGGCACCGACCACGATCACCGGCCCACCAGCAGACACCTTGCCGGGCTCGCGCACTGTCGGTAGTCCTCCGCCGCCGTCTCGATCAGAGCCAGGGACGCCTCCGGCGACAATGCGGCAGCCCGGGGCGTCGGCGAACTTCATGAGCGTCAGCAGCTTGCCCATGATGAGCTTGTGATAGAGGCGCTCGAAAATGCCGTCCGTTTTCAGGATCTCGTCAAACCGGATGGCCAGGTCCATCTGCGGTTTGCGAATGGCCTGTTCGAATGGGCCGATATACGTGCCGGAGACAAAGGCGAGCCGCCGGTCGTGAACCGTTGGCCATAGCCAACCCCCTTGGTCTGCACCGCAGTTGTTGTCGACAGACTCCTGCCGAGTGTAGGGGCGCAAGAGCACCCTGGAGTTGAGAAGCGTGAAACTCGAAAAGGGAGGGGAGCCAGGTGTGGGCACACTGCTCGGAGGCGAAGGACACCTTGATGGAATTGCGGATTCGGGTGCGAGGAGAGCGATGAAACCGCCCGTCGGATCGGTCGCCATGGACACCTGTACCGGGAGAGTGGGCATCGTCATGGGCCATGAGGGGCCTTATGTTCAGCTGCGCCCCTACGGCGGCGGACGGGAGTGGGACGTCGAGCCGACCGCCGTACGGGACGCGACCCCGGCCGAGCGGCTGAGCGCGGCGACCGCGTATGCGAACGCCCGCAGTCGCGGTGAGGTGCCTTGAGGCGCCGATGCCTCGATCCGGCGTAGGGCCATGGAGCCGTAGGGGACAATGGGCCCATGAGTCTGTTCCGCGACGACGGCATCGTGCTGCGCACCCAGAAGCTGGGTGAGGCGGACCGGATCATCACGCTGCTCACGCGGGGTCACGGGCGGGTACGCGCGGTGGCGCGCGGGGTGCGGCGGACCAAGTCGAAGTTCGGCGCCCGGCTGGAACCCTTCTCCCATGTGGACGTGCAGTTCTTCGCGCGGGGGAGCGAACTGATCGGCCGCGGGCTGCCGTTGTGTACGCAGAGTGAGACCATCGCTCCGTACGGTGGCGGGATCGTCGCCGACTACGCGCGGTACACCGCGGGTACGGCGATGCTGGAGACGGCGGAGCGGTTCACCGATCACGAGGGCGAGCCCGCCGTACAGCAGTATCTGCTGCTCGTGGGCGGGCTGCGGACGCTGGCCGGCGGTGAGCATGCTCCGCATCTCATCCTCGACGCGTTCCTGCTGCGTTCCCTCGCCGTCAACGGCTATGCGCCAAGCTTCGGTGACTGCGCGAAGTGCGGGCTGCCGGGGCCGAACCGGTTCTTCTCCGTGGCGTCGGGCGGGGTCGTCTGCGTCGACTGCCGGGTGGCCGGGAGCGTCGTACCCTCACCGCAGGCCCTGGAGCTCCTCGGTGCGCTGCTTACGGGAGACTGGGAGACGGCGGACGCGTGCGAGGCGCGGCATGTGCGGGAGGGCAGCGGGCTGGTCTCCGCCTATCTGCACTGGCATCTGGAACGCGGGCTCCGCTCGCTGCGGTACGTGGAGAAGTCGTAGCAGGGCGTGGCGAGTTGTCGTAGGTCATAGAGAAGTCGTAGTAGGTCGTAGAAAGAGGAGACGAGAAGCACATGGCCGTACGCGGGATCCTGGGGCGCCAGCGGCGCGAGTACACGGCGCCGGAGCCGCACCCGTCGGGGGCCACCGCGCCGAAGCTGCCCGGTGAGCTGATCCCGAAGCACGTGGCGATCGTCATGGACGGGAACGGGCGGTGGGCGAAGGAGCGGGGGCTGCCGCGCACCGAGGGTCACAAGGTCGGCGCCGAGCGGGTGTTGGACGTGTTGCAGGGCGGTGTCGAGATGGGTGTCGGCGCGATCTCGCTGTACGCCTTCTCCACCGAGAACTGGAAGCGGTCGCCCGACGAGGTGCGCTTCCTCATGAACTTCAACCGCGACTTCATCCGTAAGACGCGCGACACCCTGGACGAACTCGGTATCCGGGTGCGGTGGGTCGGCCGTATGCCCAAGCTGTGGCGGTCGGTCGCCAAGGAGCTCCAGATCGCGCAGGAGCAGACCAAGAACAACGACGCGCTCACGCTGTACTTCTGCATGAACTACGGCGGCCGGGCCGAAATCGCCGACGCGGCAAAGGCGTTGGCGGAGGATGTGCGGGCGGGTCGGCTCGATCCGGCCAAGGTCGACGAGAAGACCTTCGCCAAGTACATGTACTACCCGGACATGCCCGAGGTCGACCTCTTCCTGCGCCCCAGCGGGGAACAGCGCACCTCCAACTACCTGATCTGGCAGAGCGCTTACGCCGAGATGGTCTTCCAGGACGTGCTGTGGCCGGACTTCGACCGGCGTGACCTGTGGCGGGCCTGCGTCGAATTCGCCCAGCGGGACCGGCGGTTCGGCGGGGCGGTGCCGAACGAGAAGCTGCTGGAGATGGAACAGGCGATGCGGGGCGACGAGCAGGGCTGATTCAGCCTGTCTGGGGGTGCCCCCTCTGGAGGAGTCTGAGGACGCGGCCGTCCAGGCCGACAGCGTGGGTCTGGGGGCGGCAGCCCCCCGGAGACGTCCACACCGACCCACCCGCACAACAACCGCTCAACCAGCGGCGCACTCCGCACAGGTACCGAAGATCTCCACCGTGTGCGCCACGTTGACGTAGCCGTGCTCCGCCGCGATCGCCTCCGCCCACTTCTCCACGGCGGGCCCTTCCACCTCCACCGCCTTGCCGCAGACACGGCACACGAGGTGGTGGTGATGGTCGCCGGTGGAGCAGCGGCGGTAGACGGATTCGCCCTCGTCGGTGCGCAGGACGTCGACCTCGCCGGCGTCGGCGAGGTTCTGGAGGGTGCGGTAGACCGTGGTCAGGCCCACCGAGTCACCCTTGTGCTTGAGCATGTCGTGGAGTTCCTGGGCGCTGCGGAACTCGTCGACCTCGTTGAGTGCCGCCGACACGGCGGCACGCTGGCGGGTGGATCGTCCCTTTACGGGCGGACCGGCCGTTGTCACCGTTGCCTCCTCACGTCTGCACTTTGCCGAGCCATTGTGCCAGCCCGGGCTGTGCATGGTCAGACACCGACCTCGTCGGCGGCTCCCCGTGTGGCCGGAATCGCGCACTCCACCGGGTCCCCGGCGGGTCGCGCGGCGGCTGCCGCCCTGGCCCGGCGCCGGGCCAGCGGAGTCGCCAGTGCGGTGAGGGCGATGAACGCGGCGATCGTCAGGAGCACGATCGTCGCGCCAGGCGGGACGTCCTGGTAGTACGAGGTGACGGTGCCGCTGACCGTCACGGTCACGCCGAGCACGCCCGCGATCGCGAGGGTCGCCCCGAAGCTGCGGGTGAGCTGCTGCGCGGCGGCGACCGGCACCACCATCAGCGCGGAGACCAGGATCAGGCCCACGACCCGCATCGCGACGGTGACCGTGACGGCCGCGGTGACCGCCGTCAGCAGGTTCAGGGCACGCACGGGCAGGCCCGTGACCCGCGCGAACTCCTCGTCGTGGTTCACGGCGAACAGCTGCCGCCGTAGACCCAGCGTGACCACGATCACGAAGGCCGCCAGGATGCCGATCGCCGTCACGTCGGACTGCGAGACCGTCGAGAGGGAGCCGAAGAGGTACGAGCTCAGGTTGGCGTTCGAGCCGCCCGGCGCGAGGTTGACGAACATCACGCCGCCCGCCATACCGCCGTAGAAGAGCATCGCGAGGGCGATGTCGCCGCGGGTCTTGCCGTACCAGCGGATCAGTTCCATCAGGACCGAGCCGAGCGCGGAGACGGCGGTGGCCATCCACACCGGGGAGGCGTTCAGCAGGAAGCCGAGGCCGACGCCGGTCATCGCGACGTGGCCGATGCCGTCGCCCATGAGGGGCTGGCGGCGCTGGACCAGGTAGATGCCGATCGCGGGGGCGGTGATGCCGACGAGGACGGCGGCGATGAGCGCCCGCTGCATGAAGGCGTAGTCGAGGATGTCCATCAGCTCAGCAGTCCCGTGCGGATCGGTTCGGCGTCCGCCGCCGAGTGCGGGTGTACGTGGTCGTGGCCGGGCAGCGCGTGCTGGCCGAGCGCGCGCGGGGGCGGGCCGTCGTGCTGGACGCAGCCGTCGCGGAGGACGACCGCGCGGTCGATCAGGGGCTCCAGGGCGCCCAGTTCGTGCAGGACGAGCAACACCGTTGTGCCTTCGGCGACTTGACGGGTCAGGGTGTCCGCCAGCACCTTCTGACTGGCCAGGTCCACGCCCGCCATCGGCTCGTCCATGATGAGGAGTTCGGGTTCGGCGGCGAGTGCGCGGGCGATCAGCACGCGCTGGTGCTGGCCGCCGGAGAGCGCGTTGACCGAGTCCTTGGCGCGGTCCGCCATGCCGACCAGCTCCAGGGCGTGCCGTACGGCCTCGTGGTCCGCCTTGCGCAGCAGGCCGAAGCGGGCGCGGGAGAGGCGGCCGGACGCGACGATCTCGGTGACCGTGGCGGGAACGCCGCCCGCGGCCGTCGTGCGCTGCGGTACGTACCCCACGCGCCGCCAGTCGCGGAAGGCGCGGCGCGGGGTGCCGAACAGCTCGATCTCGCCCCCGCTGAGCGGGACTTGGCCGATGATCGTGCGGATCGCGGTCGACTTGCCGGAGCCGTTGGCGCCGAGCAGCGCGACCACCTCGCCGCGGCGCACGGTGAGGTCGATGCCGCGCAGGACGGGGCGCGAGCCCAGCTCGGCGCGGACTCCGCGCAGCGATATGACGGGCTCGCTCACCAAGTCGCTCATCAACTCGTCCTCCGTGCTGGTCATTTACTTCCCAGGGCCTTCTGCAGGGCCTTGAGGTTGGCCTGCTGGACCGAGAAGTAGTCCTTGCCGCGGGACTTCTTGGTGATGCCCTCGATCGGGTCGAGGACGTCCGTCTTCAGGTTCGCGTCGGCGGCGATGGTCTTCGCGGTCTTGTCGCTGACGAGCGTCTCGTAGAACACCGTGGTGACGCCGTCGGCCTTGGCCATCTTCTCAAGGTTCTTCACGCGCTCGGCACTCGGCTCCGACTCGGGGTCGAGGCCGTTGATGGCCTCCTCGGTGAGGCCGTAGCGCTCGGCGAGGTAGCCGAAGGCGGCGTGCGTGGTGATGAACACCTTGGTCTTGGTGTTCGTGAGCCCCGTCTTGAACTCGGTGTTGAGCGCGTCCAGCTTCTTGACCAGGGCCGCGGTATTCGTCTTGTAGTCGGCCGCGTTCTTCGGGTCGGCCTTCTCGAAGGCCTTGCCGACGCCTGCGGCGACCTGGGCGTAGCGCACCGGGTCGAGCCAGATGTGGGGGTCGAGGCCGGCCAGCTCGTCGTTCTTCGAGGTGTCGTGCGAGGCCGCGTGGCCGCCGACCTCGTTGCCGTGCTTCTCCAGCGTGGTCAGGGAGGCGGCGTCGATCTTCGTCCCGACCTCGGACTGGCTCACCGCGGCGTCGACGGCCGGCTGGAGGTTCTTGAGGTAGAGCACCGCGTCGGACTGCCCGAGCGCGGCGGTCTGCTGCGCGCTGATCTCCAGGTCGTGCGGCTCCTGGCCGGGTTTGGTGAGGCTGGTGACGTGCACGTGGTCGCCGCCGATCTGCTCGGCGAGGTACTGCAGCGGGTAGAACGCCGCGACGACGTCGAACTTGTCCGTGTTGGCCGCGGACGCGCTGTCGGAGCAGGCGGAGAGGGTCCCGAGACCGAGGGCGGTGGCCGCGGCTATGGCGATCCCGGATATGTGGCGTCGTCGTACGTTCATGACAGTCATTTTCAACTGACATGGAAACCGTTGTCAACAAGCATCGGGTGAGGAACCGATTTGATATGGGGGCGGGCGGCGCCGGTAACCTGAGGTATTCGCCCGCCCGTCTCCCGACCACCACCCCCCATCGAGGCGCTTCGCGCCGCCCCTCCTTACCGTCCATTCGTCATGAAGAGAGCATCGTGGCCGCCGACAAGATCGACACCATCGTCAGCCTGAGCAAGCGCCGTGGCTTCGTATTCCCCAGTAGTGAGATCTACGGTGGCCAGCGCGCCGCTTGGGACTACGGGCCCCTGGGTGTCGAGCTCAAGGAGAACCTGAAGCGCCAGTGGTGGCGCTACATGGTGACGTCGCGCGAGGACGTGGTCGGTATCGACTCGTCCGTGATCCTGGCCCCCGAGGTCTGGGTCGCCTCCGGCCATGTCGCCACTTTCTCGGACCCGCTGACCGAGTGCACCGCGTGCCACAAGCGGTTCCGCGCGGACCACCTGGAGGAGGCGTACGAGGCCAAGCACGGCCGCGCCCCCGAGAAGGGCCTCGCCGACATCAACTGCCCCAACTGCGGCAACAAGGGCCAGTTCACCGAGCCCAAGGAGTTCTCCGGCCTGCTCTCCACCCACCTCGGCCCGACGCAGGACACCGGCTCCGTCGCCTACCTGCGCCCCGAGACCGCCCAGGGCATCTTCACCAACTTCGCCCAGGTGCAGACCACTTCGCGCCGCAAGCCGCCCTTCGGCATCGCGCAGATGGGCAAGTCCTTCCGCAACGAGATCACGCCCGGCAACTTCATCTTCCGGACCCGCGAGTTCGAGCAGATGGAGATGGAGTTCTTCGTCAAGCCGGGCGAGGACGAGAAGTGGCAGGAGTACTGGATGGAGCAGCGCTGGAACTGGTACACCGGCCTGGGCCTGCGCGCGGAGAACATGCGGTGGTACGACCACCCCAAGGAGAAGCTCTCCCACTACTCCAAGCGCACCGCTGACATCGAGTACCGCTTCCAGTTCGGCGGCAACGAGTGGGGCGAGCTGGAAGGCGTCGCCAACCGCACCGACTACGACCTGAACGCCCACTCCAAGGCCTCCGGCCAGGACCTCTCCTTCTTCGACCAGGAGGCCCAGGAGCGCTGGACGCCGTACGTCATCGAGCCGGCCGCCGGCGTCGGCCGCGCGATGCTGGCGTTCCTCCTCGACGCGTATGTCGAGGACGAAGCGCCCAACGCCAAGGGCAAGTTGGAGAAGCGGACGGTGCTGCGCCTGGACCACCGCCTCGCCCCGGTGAAGGTTGCGGTGCTTCCCCTTTCCCGGAACCCGGAGCTGTCCCCGAAGGCCAAGGGCCTCGCGGCTGCCCTGCGCCAGAACTGGAACATCGAGTTCGACGACGCGGGCGCCATCGGCCGCCGCTACCGCCGTCAGGACGAGATCGGTACGCCGTACTGCGTGACGGTCGACTTCGACACGCTTGAGGACAACGCGGTGACGGTCCGCGAGCGCGACTCCATGAAGCAGGAGCGGGTGTCTCTCGACCAGATCGAGGGCTACCTGGCTGGGCGTCTCGTCGGCGCCTAGGTCTGTTGGGGTCCTGTCTCTGGGGGCTGCGCCCCCAGACCCCCATCGGCCCTGAAGGGGCCTCGTCCTCAAACGCCGGACGGGCTGACAACGCCCGTCCGGCGTTTTTTGGTGCTCAACTCTTGGTGCTCAACGCCCTTGCAGCGCCTTCACGTTGTCGCCGAACGTCCAGTTCTTCGAGCCGTCCCAGTTGATCGACCAGGTCATCAGGCCCTTGAGGGACGTGCCGTAGTGCTTCCAGGCCTGGGAGACCAGGGACGGTGACATGTAGCCGCCGCCCGCGCCCGACTGGGCTGGCAGGCCCGGGACTTGCTTGTCGTAGGGGACCTTGATCGTCGTACCCTGCACGACCAGGCCCTTGTTGAGGCAGTCGGTCTGGGCGGTGAAGCCCGTGACCGTGCCGGCGGAGTACGAGTCGCCGGAGCAGCCGTACATGCTGCCGTTGTAGTACTGCATGTTGAGCCACCACAGGCGGCCGTTGTCCGCGTACTTCTTCACGATCGGGAGATACGCGCCCCAGATCGAGCCGTACGTGATGCTGCCGCCGGTGACGTAGGCGGTCTCCGGGGCCATCGTCAGGCCGAAGTTGGACGGCATCTGGGCGAGGATGCCGTCGATGATGCGGATCAAGTTGGCCTGGGACGTGGAGAGTTGGGCGATGTTTCCGCTGCCGACCAGGCCCGTCTCGATGTCTATGTCGATGCCGTCGAAGTTGTACTTCTTCAGGATCGGCACGATCGTCGAGACGAACTTGTCGGCGACCGCGGACGAGCTGAGGTCGATGCCCGCCGCCGCTCCGCCGATCGACATCAGGATCGTCTGGCCGGAGGCCTTCGCCGCGCACATCTCCGCCGGCGTGGCCACCTTCACGCCCGCGTCCATGCCGTCCTCCCACAGCGCGGTGCCGTCGGAGCGGATGACGGGGAACGCCGCGTTGATCACGTTGTAGCCGTGCGCGGCGATACGGGAGTCGGTGATCGGGGTCCAGCCGAAGGGCGGGTGGACGCCGTTGGAGGAGCCGTCCCAGTTCTCCCAGTAGCCCTGGAGGACCTTGCCTGCGGGGCGGGACTTGACGGCGCAGGTGTCGGCCGCGGATGCCGTGGGGGCGGTGGCTATCGAGAGAGGGACGAGGAGGGTGGCCGCCGTGAGGGCGGCGGTGAAAAGCCGACGGAGCATGCGAGGCCTCCCGGTGGGGGTGCGGTGAGGTGTCGTAGGCATGACAGTGCGCGCGGTACGGACCTCTCGTCAATAGGTCTGTACCAATCGACCGCGCTGACAAGTATGGAATGACAGATATTGAAATCTGTCATCTGTCATGCCAAGGTG
This sequence comes from Streptomyces sp. NPDC058469, assembly GCF_042721125.1. NCBI lineage: Bacteria > Bacillati > Actinomycetota > Actinomycetes > Kitasatosporales > Streptomycetaceae > Streptomyces > Streptomyces sp. NPDC058469. The sequence goes on along the minus strand of NZ_JBHXME010000002.1, from coordinate 130,015 downwards.
GACTCATGACGATCCCCACGCGCACTCTCGGAACCACCGGCCCCCAGGTCTCCGCCCTCGGCCTCGGCTGCATGGGCATGTCCGCGTTGTACGGCGACGCGGACCGGGCCGAGTCCATCGCCACCATCCACGCCGCCCTGGAAGCGGGCGTGACGCTCCTCGACACCGGCGACTTCTACGCCATGGGTCACAACGAGATGCTGATCGGCGAGGCCCTGCACGCCGCTCCGGCCGCTCGTCGCGAACAGGCGCTCACCAGTGTCAAGTTCGGGGCCCTGCGCGGTCCGGACGGCGCCTGGAGCGGCTACGACGGCCGGCCCGCCGCCGTGAAGAACTTCGCGGCGTACTCCCTCCAGCGCCTCGGCGTCGACCACATCGACGTGTACCGGATCGCCCGGGTCGACGCCGACGTACCGATCGAGGAGACGGTCGGCGCGATCGCCGAGCTGGTCGAGCAGGGGTACGTCCGGCACATCGGCCTCAGCGAGGTCGGCGCCGACACGATCCGCCGGGCCGCCGCGACCGCGCCGATCGCGGACGTGCAGCTGGAGTACGCGCTGATCACGCGCGGCATCGAGGACCGGATCCTGCCGGTCACCCGCGAGCTGGGCATCTCCGTCACCGCGTACGGCGTGCTGTCCCGCGGTCTGATCTCCGGGCACTTCACCACCGACCGGCAGCTCGGCGCGACCGACTTCCGGGCGTACTCGCCGCGCTTCCAGGGCGAGAACCTCCAGCACAACCTGACCCTGGTCGAGCAGTTGCGGAAGCTCGCCGAGCAGAAGGGCGTCTCCGTCGCCCAACTCGCCATCGCCTGGGTGCTGTCGCGGGGCGAGGACATCGTGCCGCTGGTCGGCGCGCGGACCCGGGAGAGGCTGGCGGAGTCGCTGGGCGCGCTGGACGTCGTACTGGACGAGGCTGACCTGACCGCGATCGATGAGGCCGTACCGGCGGACTCGGCGCTGGGCGACCGCTACCCGTCGGCGATGATGGCGCACCTCGACAGCGAGCGCTGATCCGGCCTCCGGGTACGGTCTTCGTCATGGCAGCGAGCGAGACCCTGACCGCCGAGCGCATCCTCGAAGCGACCGAGGAGGTGCTGCGCCGCCACGGCCCGGCGAAGGCCACCGTGGTGGACGTGGCCCGCGCGCTCGGCGTCAGCCATGGCACCGTCTACCGGCACTTCCGCACGAAGGCGGTGCTGCGGGAGGCGGTCACCAAGCGCTGGCTGGACCGGACTTCGAAGAACCTGTCCCACTTCGCGTCCGAGGACCGCGACCCCGAGGCCCGGCTGCGGGACTGGCTGGCGGGACTGTTCGACGCCAAGCGGCGCAAGGCGGGCGGCGATCCCGAACTCTTCGCGACGTACTCGGTCCTCGCCGAGGAGGCGGGCAAGGCCGTCGGCGACCACCTCGACGAACTGACCGGACAGCTCACCACGATCGTCCGGGAGGGTGTCGAGGCCGGGGTGTTCACCGTCCCCGACCCGGCCGTCGCCGCCCGTGCCGTCTTCCAGGCCACCGGCCGTTTTCACGACCCCTCCTACGCGCGGGAGTGGCAGAAGCCGGGCGTGGAGGCCGAGTTCGAGGCGCTGGTGGAGCTGTTGCTGCGGGGATTGCGGGGCTGAGGATCAGCCGCTTGCCGTGCACCGCCAGAAGTCCCGCATCACCTTCGTCGGTGTCGGGTTCGCCATGCCCGCCTGGGTCAGCAGGATCGTGACCGTGCCGGTGGGCGGGACGATGTGGGCCGTGGTGCCCGTGCCGCCGACCCAGCCGTAGCGGCCGGGGACGTTCCACGGGTCGACCGGAGCGACGTCGACCTGGCCGCCGTAGCCCCAGCCCTGGCCCTCCAGGAAGAGGGCGCCGGCCTCGCGCTGGGCGGCCGTGAGGTGGTTCGTGGTCATGCGGCTCACCGAGGTGGGGGTGAGGAGTCCCTGGCCGGACCCCAGGAGCATGCGGGCGAAGGCCAGCCAGTCGTCCGCCGTGGAGACCAGCCCGCCGCCGCCCGAGGGGAAGGCGGGGGCGTGGTTCCACTGGCCGTCCGGGGTGTCCGTCAGTTCCAGACCGCCCGCCGGGGTGGGGCTGTAGTAGCTCGTGAAGCGCGACCGCTTCGACTCCGGGACCTCGAACGCCGTGTCCGTCATGCCCAGCGGCTCGAAGATCCGCTCGGAGAGGAACTCCGGGAAGGTGCGGCCTGACGCGCGTCCGACCAGCACCCCCTGCAGATCGGACGCCGTGCCGTACAGCCACGCCTCGCCCGGCTGGTGCAGGAGCGGGACCCGGGCCAGGTCCGCGACCCACGTGTCCGGGTCCGGCCACGACTGCAGGAACCGGCCGTCCTTCTGCACCCCGAACAGCGGCTGCACCGCCGGGAGCGAGAAGTCGGACGGAAAGCCCCAGCCCGGGCGGGAACTGAGCAGGTCCTCGACCGTGATCGGACGGGCCGCCGGGACCAGGTCGTCGACCGGGCTCGACGGGGTGCGGACCGCCATCGGCTTCGCCAGCTCCGGCAGCCACTCCTCCACGGGGGAGTCGAGGCCGAGGACCCCGTCCTCCACCAGCATCAGCACCGCCGCCGCCGTGATCGGCTTGGTGATCGAGGCGATACGGAAGATCGAGTCCCGGGCCATCGGGGCCGTGCCCTCGGCGTCCGTCGAGCCGACGGCCACCACCTCGACGTCGGCACCACGGGCCACGAGACCCACGGCGCCCGGGACCGTCCCGTCCTTGACATGTCGGATCAGGGTCTCGCGCAGTTCGCTCATCGGTGGGCCTTCCGGTGCCGGTCGCGGTCGTGGGCGTGCCTACGAGATGTACGACCCGAGCGGCGACGCAAACTCATCGGCGACCCGCGCTGTGCCGCCTACGCCGCCGACGGGTCCACCGTCGCCTGGTGCTCCTCGGCCAGATGTTCCTCCGCCTTCAGCCAGGGCAGGAACTGCGCGCTCTTCTTCCAGCCGCACGTGTCGCAACTGATCGTGCGCTTCGCACCGGTGCGCAGCACCCGGACGATGTGTTCCCGTCCGTGCTGGTCCCAGCGGCTCACCTTGCTCCTGTTGATCTCCAGCATGATGTCTCGCCTCCGGCACAGAGTGTGCAGCAAGACCAACATCAACAGGGCTCAATTCACGCCGAGTTGTCCAAGCTGTGAACATGTCATCCGGCATGTCGCCCGACATTTCATCCGATCGTGCGCGGCAGCCGCAGGCTGAGCAGCCCGGTCAGTACGACTCCCGCCAGCTGCGCCAACAGGGTTATCGCCAGGGCGTCCCGCATTCCCATGCCCGGGACCAGGGAGAGGAAGAGGGTGCCGAGCGTGGCCACGCCCAGTGCCAGCGCGGACTGCTGGGTGGTGACCATGACCCCGGCGCCCACACCGGCGCGGGCGGTCGGCACCTCGGACAGGATGATCCGGAAGATGATGGGGAGTTGGAGTGCCTGACCGGCGCCGGCGACCGCCGCGCCCGGGAGCAGTTCGACGAACCCGAGGTGCGGCCAGGAGCGCCACACGGCCAGCACGATCAGGCCCAGACCCACCGCCTGGATGACCGAACCGGCGGTCACGACTCGCGTGCCGTACCGGTTCACCAGCCGCGGCCCGGCGAGCGAGGCGAGGAAGAAGGTCACCGCCAGCGGGACGAGCGCCAGACCCGCCGCGACCGGGCCGAGACCGGCGCCACTCTGCAACGCCACCGCGATCACGAACATGAACCCGCTGAACCCGATCGCGAACGGCACGATCATCACCAGCCCGCGCCGCAGCGAGGTCAGCGCCAGCAGACTCGGCGGCACCAGCGGCGTACGCCCCTGCCGGTCCGCCCTGCGCTCCACCGCGTAGAACGCCGACGCGATGCCCGGGAACGCGGCCAGCGACAGCCACGTCCACAGCGGCCAGCCCGCCGCCCGGCCCTCGGTCAGCGGGACCAGCAGCGCCAGCAGGGACGCGCCGAGCAGGAAGGTGCCGGGCACGTCCACCGGCTCCGGGTGCTGGGAACGGGTCTCCGGTACGACCTTGGCGGCCAGGAACAGGCCGACGATGACGACCGGCACGTTCACCAGGAACACCGCGCGCCAGCCGGTACCGGCGATGTCCGCGGCGACCAGGACCCCGCCGAGGATCTGGCCGGCCACCATGGCGAGGCCGGCGGTCGCGCCGTACAGGCCCATCGCCTTGGCCCGGCGCGGGCCCTGGGTCGCGGACTGGATGGTGGCGAGGACCTGCGGGAGCATCGCCGCGGACGCCGCGCCCTGCGCGATCCGCGCCGCGACCAGCGTCCACGCGGTGGGCGCGAGCCCGCACGCCAGCGAGGTCACGCCGAACGCGGCCATCCCGCCCAGGAACAGCCGACGGCGGCCGAACAGGTCGCCGAGCCGGCCGCCGAGGACGAGCAGTACGGCGTACGAGACTCCGTAGCCGGCGACGACGAGTTCGAGGACGGCCTCGCTCGCCGAGAGGTCCTTGCCGATGGTCGGCAGGGCCACGTTGACGATGAAGAAGTCGATGAGGGGCAGCGCCGCGGCGAGCAGCACCGTGAACAGTCCGAGGCCGCTGAGCACGGGCGCCGCCGCCGGGGATCGGACGGTGCGGGAAGCGATGGTTTCGGTCACGCTGACGAGCGTGCGCCTCTCGCGAGACTGGTACCAGAGTGTCCTTATCCTGGTAGCAGGACTACCTGGAAACAGGCTCCGTACAGCGGCAGACTGGAGCGATGACGACGATGGCACAGGAGACGGTGACAGAGGCAACGGTTGAGGCGGCAGGTGCTCCGCAGACCGCGTCCACAGTCCGGCGTCACGAACTCGCCGCCTTCCTGCGTCACCGCCGGGAGCACATCGCCCCCGAGCAGGTCGGCCTGCCGCGCGGCACCCGGCGCCGTACGCCCGGGCTGCGCCGCGAGGAGGTCGCGCAGCTCGCCGCGGTCGGGGTCACCTGGTACACGTGGCTCGAACAGGCCCGGGACATCCAGGTCTCCGTACAGGTCCTCGACGCCCTGGCCCGCACCCTGCTCCTGGACGGCAGCGAACGCTCCCACCTCTTCCAGCTGGCCGGTGCGATCGACCCGCAGCCGGCCACGAGCTGCGCGGTCGTCACACCCGCCCTGCAGGCGATGCTGGACCAGCTGGACCCGATCCCGGCCTGTCTGCAGAACAGCCGGTACGACATCCTCGCCTACAACCGCACCTACGGGATGCTGCTCTGCGACCTGGACGCGGTGCCGCCGGAGGACCGCAACTGCATGATCCTCTCCTACACGCACGAGGAGTGGCGGTCGTCGATCGTGCACCTGGAGAAGAGCCAGCGGCTCATGGCCGCCCGCTTCCGGGGCTCGATGGCCGACCATCTCGCCGACCCCACCTGGAAGATCCTGCTCAAGCGGCTGCGTACGTCCCCCGAGTTCTGCGAGGTCTGGGACCGCCACGAGGTCATGGGCGCCAGCCCCCGCCGCAAGGAGTTCCGCAACACCCGCGTAGGCCGCATCACGGTCGACCACACCGACCTGTGGCTGGGCCCGGCGAGGGGCCCGAGGATGGTGACGTACGCTCCCGCGGACGAGGAGTCGAGGGCGAGGCTGGAGAAGCTGCACGCCATAGCGCAGGCGAGGTGAGGGTCTTTTTTTGGGGGCGCGGGGCTGTGACATTGTGCGGCTCCGCCGCGTGGGCGCGACCAGCCACAACGGACCCGCACCCGCAAAACTAAGCGCTGATCCCCGCCGCTTCGCGCACTTCGACTGACGACAGCTTCTCAGCCGTACGCTCAGCGGTCCGCCGAGCCCAAGGCCCACTGGTAACCGCCCCGAGCACCAGCACCGCAAGCCCGCACACCACCAGAATCCACCACCCGGGCCGAGCCGCAGAAACAAACGTCTCCTTGTACGACGACGCCCCGATCCCGGAAGCCAACACCGCCCCAACGATCGCAACCCCGAGCGTCTGCCCCAACTGCCGGCTCGTGGACGCGACGGCCGCCGCGACCCCGGCCTGAGCCCGCGGCATCCCGGACACCGCCGTGTTGGTGATCGGCGCGTTCACGAACCCGAAGCCGATCCCGAACAGCGCGTACCCGATGAACCGCGTGACGCTGGACGTCTCCGCCTCGAACCCGGCGAACAGCACCGCACTCGCCGTCATCGCGGACCCGGCGATCAGCAGGGATATGCGCGGCCCCCGACTGCCGACCAGCCGCCCGGAGATCGGCGCGCACAGGAACGTGGGCACAGCCATCGGCAGCATCCACAGGCCGGCGTGCAGCGCGTCCAGACCGACCACGTTCTGCAGATACAGCGTGGACAGGAACAGGAAGCCGCCCAGCGCCGAGAACGCGCTGATGGCTATCACCGTCGCCCCACTGAACGGCGCCGAACGGAAGAAGCGCAGGTCGATGAGGGGCTCGTCGCGCCGCGGCTCGTACCAGAGGAGCCCCGCGAGGGCGACCAGCGCGAGGATCGCGAAGGGCAGGATCGAGGTGAGGCCCGAGCTCGGCGCCTCGATGATCGCGTACGTCAGGGAGCCGAACAGGGCGATCACCAGGAGCTGGCCGACCGGGTCGGCACGGCGGGCCTTGGGCGCGCGGGACTCGGGGATGAACTTCAGCGTGAGCAGCAGCGCGGCCAGGCCCACCGGCAGGTTGATCCAGAAGATCGAACGCCAGCCGACCGAGTCCACGAGCAGCCCGCCGATCAGCGGACCGGCGGCCATCGATATGCCGACGACCGCGCCCCACACGCCGATCGCACGGGCGCGCTCGCGCGGCTCGGTGAAGGTGTTGGTGATGATCGACATGGCGACCGGGTTGAGCATCGAGCCGCCGACCGCCTGGATCATGCGGAACCAGATCAGCGCGTTCAGATCGGGCGCGAGGGAGCAGAGCAGGGAGCCGAGGCTGAAGACCACCAGGCCGGCGATGAAGACCCGCTTGCGGCCGATGCGGTCGGCCGTGGAGCCCGCGAGCATCAGCAGGGAGGCCAGGACCAGGGTGTACGCGTCGATCGTCCACTGCAGACCGGAGGTCGACGCGTGCAGATCGGTCTGCATCGCGGGCAGTGCGACGTTCAGGATGGTCACGTCCAGGCTCACGATCAGCAGACTCATGCAGCAGATCGCGAGCACCAGCTGTCGGCGGCGGTGGCTGAGCTCGGGCATGCGAACCATCGTACGCCAAACTCGATAGTGCGGCTAACTAATTACCGGTACATGATCCTGCGGCCGAGCACCTGACGCGGTACGGGACAATGGAGGAATGTCCATGCCCGTGTCCCCGTCTGTCTCCCCGGCCGTGTCGCCCTTGCGGATCGGCCCGCACACCGTCTCGCCGCCCGTCGTCCTGGCCCCCATGGCCGGGATCACCAACGCGCCCTTCCGCACCCTGTGCCGGGAGTTCAGTGGCGGTAAAGGCCTGTTCGTCAGCGAGATGATCACGACCCGGGCGCTGGTCGAGCGCAACGAGAAGACCATGCAGCTGATCCACTTCGACGCGACCGAGAAGCCGCGTTCGGTGCAGTTGTACGGCGTGGACCCGGCGACCGTCGGCAAGGCCGTCCGCATGATCGCGGAGGAGGGGCTCGCCGACCACATCGACCTCAACTTCGGCTGTCCCGTACCGAAGGTCACCCGCAAGGGCGGCGGCTCCGCGCTGCCGTACAAGCGGAACCTGCTGCGGGCGATCCTGAAAGAGGCCGTCAGCGGGGCCGGTGACCTGCCCGTCACGATGAAGATGCGCAAGGGCATCGACGACGACCACATCACCTTCCTCGACGCCGGCCGTATCGCCGTCGAGGAGGGCGTCACGTCCATCGCGCTGCACGGGCGCACGGCCGCCCAGCACTACGGCGGTACGGCGGACTGGGACGCGATCGCGCGCCTGAAGGAGCATGTGCCGGAGATCCCCGTGCTCGGCAACGGCGACATCTGGTCGGCCGAGGACGCGCTGCGGATGGTGCGGGAGACCGGGTGCGACGGGGTCGTGGTCGGGCGCGGATGCCTGGGGCGGCCGTGGCTGTTCGCCGACCTCGTGGCCGCCTTCGAGGGGCGGGACCAGGACATCGCGCGGCCTGCTCTGCGCGAGGTCGCCGATGTCATGGTGCGGCACGCGACGTTGCTCGGTGAGTGGATCGGGGACGAGGCACGCGGGGTCATCGACTTCCGTAAGCACGTCGCCTGGTACCTGAAGGGCTTCGCGGTCGGTTCCGAGATGCGCAAGCGGCTCGCGATCACGTCCTCGCTGGACGAACTCCGGGCCGGGCTCGACGAGTTGGACCTCGACCAGCCCTGGCCCGTGGGCGCCGACGGGCCCCGCGGCCGCACGTCCGGCAACAACCGGGTGGTGTTGCCGGACGGTTGGCTGAAGGACCCGTACGACTGCGCGGGGATCGGCGAGGACGCGGAGCTGGACACGTCCGGCGGCTGAACCCGCTTTGGCAGGCGCTCAGTTCGTCTTCCGCTCTGCTCAGTTCGTCTTCGGGTGGGGCGTCGAGCCGTACGCCGTGAGGAACTTGTCGCGGAAGTCGCTCATCTTCCACACCGGGGCCTTGTGCGCGGGGCGCAGGCCGTCGCTCCAGTTCCAACTGTCGATCTTCTCAAGGACCTTGGGGTCCTTGGCGACGATCGAGATCGGCACGTCACGGCTGGCGTGGTTGCCGCTGACGCGGGCGATCGGCTGGTGGTCGCCGAGGAAGACGAGCACGGTGTTGTCGTTGCCGTAGCGCTCCAGCCACTGGGTGAGGGAGTTCACCGAGTACTGGATCGACTTGCCGTACTCCTGGCGGGACTTGGTGGTGTCGGCGATGACACTGGACGCCTTGGTGCCGGCCTTCTCGATCGAGTCGAAGATCGAACCGTTGCCCAGCTGGTCCCACGGGACGAGCTTCGGGATCGGCGCCCAGGGCTGGTGGCTGGAGGTCAGGATCAGCAGGGACATCAGCGACTTGCCGTCGGTGCGCGGCTTGCTGTGCACCTGGTTCTGGAACTGCTGGAGCGCGTACTGGTCGGGCATCGTCGACCAGCTGAACTTCGGTCCCTTGTAGCCGAGTTGGAAGGCGTTGTAGACCTTGTCGAGGCCGTAGAAGCTCTGCTCCGGCCAGCCCTTCTGGATGCCCGGCATCACGCCGACGGTGTCGTAGTCGCCGGTCTTCTTGAAGGCGTCGGTCAGGCTCAGGTGGTCGCTCGCCATCACCGTGCGGTAGCGCTGCTGGTTGCTGACCCACAGGCCCGACATGGTGGTGGAGTGGCCGAGCCAGCTGCTGCCGCCGTACGTCGCCGAGGTCAGCCAGCCGCTCTTCGCGGCGAAGCCTGCCTTGGAGAGGGCCTTGGTGTCGGCGGCGAGGGTCGAGTCGACGCCGGGCGCCATGATCGGGTCCTCGATCGCGCTCCGGCCGTAGCTCTCGATGAAGGTGAAGATCATGTCCTTGCCGCGCAGGTCCGGGACGAGCTGGCTGCCGGGGGTGTTGCCGAAGGCGTCGACCTTGGCGACCTTCTTGAACTCGGCCTCGTCGCGCAGGGTTTCCTGCACCGCGCGCACCTGGTACTTGATGACACCGGCGGTGTGGTCGGCGGCGAGCGGGATGCCGTGGAACTCCAGGGCGAACGCGGTGAGGGTGATCCACACCGTGCCGGCGATCAGGGTGCCCTTGGTCGCGAAGGCCTTGTAGGTCACCAGTACGTTGCTGAGCCGGACCGTCGCCAGCGCGACGAGGACGATCAGCACGACGATGAGCGCGATCAGGCCGACCGTGATGACTTGGGTCGCCGTCCCGCCGAAGGTGTCCTTCAGATACCCGCGGGCGTCACCGAACAGGCTCCAGTCCAGGATGATGTTGAAGTGCCGGCCCAGGTATTCGTTGAAGCCCATGTCGAACATGTTCAACACGGCGATGGCCCCGACGAGAGCGCCGAAGCCCGCGGCCATGACGATCCGCGCCCGCCGCGGCAGGCTCAGCAGGATCACGGCCGCCATGATCGCCTCCGCGGGCAGCCGCGCGAACTCCATGAGCCGCAACTGCCCCAGCGTGTTCGGCATCTCCAGGCAGATGTAGACGAGCACGGCAGCGAGGAAGGTGACGACCCAGGAGAGGGTCAGCGCGGCAACGGGGTGTTTCTCCCGCCAGGCCTGCATACGGCGACGGAGGCCCAGGCGGCTGCTCCAGGTGCGGGGGCCGGGGCGCTTGGGTCGGGGGGTGGTGGCTTCGGCGGGGTCGGGGGTGGCGGCTGGGTCGGGGGTGCCCGGGGCGGTGTCCGCGGCGGCTTCGGCTTCGGCGTCGGTGACCGTGACGGACTCGGTTGAGGTGTCCGCGTCCGTGTCGGTGGCTGAGGCGTCGGGTTCGGCTTCGGTGTCCGGGGCGGTCGCGGTGGCCTTCTCGGCGCCCTCGGAGCCGGCGCCCTCGGGGGCGGTGGCGTCGGCGTCCTCGGTTGTCCGGGACTTCACGACGCTGGACGCGGTGTCGGGCGTCGAGGCGGACACGGTTTCGGGCGCGGCTTCCGCCGTGGCCTCGGGCGGTGCTTCTACGGCCCGTTCGGGCGCGGGGGCTTCGGCTTGCTCGGTCTCGGCGCCCGCAGCGAAACCGACCTCGGTCTCGGCAGCGGCAGGGGAACCGGCCTCGGTCTTGACGGCGGCAGAGGCGCCTGCTGCGGTTTTGGTGCTGGTGGGTGAACCGGCCTTGGTTTTGGTGCCTGCAGGGGAGCCGGCCTTGGTCTCGGTGCCCGCAGGGGAACCGGCCCTGGTCTTGGCGCCGGCAGAGGGCTTGGCCTTGCTCTTGGCGCTCGCGGGGCCGTCGGCTTTGGTCTCGGCGACTGCGGAGGTTCTGGACTTGGTCTTGCCGCCGGCGTTCGCCGAAAGGTTGGCCCGTGTCTCGGCGCCAGCCGGAAGATCGGCCTCAGTGTCCGCACCCGTGGAAAGGCCGACCTCAGTGTTGGCGACTGCGGAGGTTCCGGCCCTGGCTTTGCTGCCGGAGCCCGCCGAAGCGTTGGCCCGCGTATTCGCGCCCCCGCGAAGCCGTGCCTTCGTCTCCGCGCTTGCGGAAAGCTTGCCCTCGCTCGCGGCGACCGCGGAAGTGTCGGCCTCGGCCTCGTTCTTGGCGTTCGCCGAAAGGTTGGCCTCCGGCTCCGCGCCCGCGGAAACCTCGCCGTCGCCCTCGTCAGCCGCGGAGCTCCCCGCGTCGGCCTCGGACTTGGGCTCAGTGTCGGCGGAGATGTCGGAGGCCTCCGGGGTTGTTATCGCGCCGCCCGGTGCCGGTTCGTCGTTCGTGTCCGGCGGCAGTACCTCGCCATCGGCTGCCCCGGCCGTATTCGGTGTCTGGCGTGTGCTCGTGTGCTGAGGCAACCCGAAGGTCCTTCCGTGCGAGGCCCGTGATCGGAGTGGCGGTCCGAACTGGGGAGGCAGGACCGCCGTCATTCCGTACGAGTTGCCTCACGCCCCTGTTCACGGAACTGGGCAAACACCCGGCAAACGCCTTATCACCGTTGTGTCACGCGCCCCCGACCGCCGTGAGCAGCGCCAATGGAGCCGCCGCCGAACGGGACTCCCGCACGCACGCGTGCGGGTACGGAACCGGCTCCGGGTGGGTGTCGCGGCCGTAGCCCGCGAGGACCTCCGGGAGGCGGTGGCCGGTCGCCGTCGCCGCGTCCACCAGCGCGTGCGCGACCGTGCGGGCCTCGTCGTGCAGGCCGTAGCGGGCCAGGCCCAGCGTGATCAGCGCGTTGTCGTGGGGCCAGACCGAACCCCGGTGGTACGAGAGAGGGTGGTACGCCGCTTGGCCGGAGGCGAGGGTGCGGACTCCCCAGCCCGAGAAGAAGTCCGGGGCCAGCAGCCTGCGGCCGACCAGCTCGCCGTACTCCTTGTCCAGCAGGCCGGACCAGAGCAGGTGGCCCGCGTCCGACGCGAGGGCGTCCACCTGCCTGCCCTCGCCGTCCAGCGCCAGCGCCGGGAAGGAGTGCTCCCGCATCCAGAAGTCCCGCTGGAAACGGTCTCGCAGGTCGGACGCGGCCTGTTCCAGGAGGGCCGCGTACTTTTCGTCCTCCCATACGGTGCGGGCGAGTTGAGCCGTGCGGCGCAGCGCGTCGTACGCGTAACCCTGCGCCCCCGCCGCCATCACCGGACCGCTCGCGCGCGTGCCGTCGGCGCCGCAGATGGCGCCGGGGGAGTCCTTCCAGTTCTGGTTGGCGAGGCCGCCCTGGTCGGCGCGGTAGACCAGGTAGCCGCGCGAGGTCAGGCCGCCGTGGTCGAGCATCCAGCCGATCGCGGCACGGGCGTTGGGCTCCAGGCGCCGGGCCAGGGTCGTGTCACCGGTCTGCTCCACGTACGCGCCGAGCAGCACCAGGAACAGCGGGGTCGCGTCGACCGAGCCGTAGTAACGCCCGTATGGCACCTGCCCGAAGTGCGCCAACTCGCCGTGCCGTACCTCGTGCACGATCTTGCCGGGCTGGGACACCGACTCCGCGCCCACGGCCGTCGCCTGCGTCGCGGCGAGCGCCGGGAGTGTGGCGGCGGCGAGTTGGGGGCGGTAGGGGAGGGCGAAGAGGGACGTGAGGAGGGCGTCTCGGCCCAGCAGGGTCAGGAACCAGGGCGCCCCGGCCGCCGGTACGCGCAGTTCCTCGCCGTCCGGGCCCGTCGCCGGGACCTGGAGCGAGGCCAGGTCCGACAGGCCCCGGGCGCAGGCGGCGGCCAACTCCGGCCAGCCGGTGGGGAAGGAGACGCCCTGGACGTACTCGCCCTCCAGCGCGATGAGCTGGTCGTTCAGCGCGGACGGTGAACGCGGTACCCGCAGGGCGCGCTTGTCGCCGTGCGGGCGGGCCATCACGCGGAGCGCCAACTCGGCGGTGCCGTGCGGTTCGAGGTCCAGGGTCCACACCATGCGGCGGGCGCCGGTGCCGGTCTCCTCGACGCCGTCGGGAGCGGGCTCGGCCGTGACCGTCGTACAGGACCGCCATTCGCCGCGCTGGTAGGCGAACTCCACGCCGTCCTCCAGGACTTGGCGGGAGCGGGTGGCGCCGGTCTTCGCGTACGTGCGGTAGTCGGAGCGGAGTTCGAACTGGTCCGTGAAGTCGGCGTCCGCGGTGACCGCGAGCCGGACCGTCGTCGGCACCGGGCGGTTGCTGGTCACCTTCAGCGATTCGACGAACGCGCCGTCGCCCACGGCCTGTTCACGGAAGAGCGTGTGCGCGGGGGGCTCCTGGCGGCCGCCGCGCGGGACGAGGACGCAGCGCGCCATGTCCCCGTCGGCCACCGGCGTGAGTGCCTCCGGCACCGCGCCGTCGACCGTCAACTGCCAACGGCTCAGGTGCCGGGCGTCCCGTACGAATAACCCGTCCGGGGAACTGCCGCCCCGTACGCCGCTGATGTCCCCGCCGTCGCCCACGGCTGCGAACGTCCCGCCGTGCACGAGCAGATGATGCCGGTCCGTCATCCCCGGTCCCCTCCCTTGACTCCGTTCGCGACCTTGACTTCTCTGTCGTTCACTTCTGTGTCACGCATGTCGAACGTGCCGAGGACCGGGCCGGACACGCCGTGCCCGGGGGGCTCGTGAAGCAGATCGAGGGTCAGTGCGGCGGTCCAGCTGAAGCCGGTCGCGCCGCACGCCTCGCCGTCGTACGGGTCGACGTACTCGGCGAAGTCGGTGGTGTCGGCGGTCTCCAGGACCGCCTCGCGCAGGGTGTTTGCCCGTGTCTGCTCGCCGTGCAGCCGCAGACCCCGCTCCAGCAGCCAGCTCGTGTTGAACCAGGCCGGCCCGCGCCAGTACCGGTGCGGGTCGAAGGCCTCGCCCAACAGGTCGTAACTGGGCGGGAGTCGGGTGGTGTCGCCGAGCCCGAAGTGCGGGCCGCACGCTGTACGGACGAGGGCGGTGGCGATGTCCCGGGGCAGGTCGGGGAGGAGCAGCGGGATGAGACCGGAGACGCTGCGCTCGGGGATCAGTCCCTCGCCGCGCACGTCACGGCAGAAGAACATGCCCTCCGCCGGGTCCCACAGCCGCTCGATCAGCACCCCGGTGAGGCGCTCCGCGCGTGCGTGCCGGGCCGTGCCCGTCGCGCCCAACTCCCGGGCGATACGGGCCAGTGCGTGCTCGGAGGCGATGAGGAGGGCGTTGAAGGACGGGTCCTCCACCGCGAACTCGCTTGCCCCGTCGGCGTATTCGCCGTCCCGGTAGTCCGTCGCGAGTCGCACGTAACGGCCGTAGTCCAGATCCGTAGGCCGGTCCTCGGCGGCCCCGTGGTCGAGGTCGGCGCGGCGGAAGGAGCGGGCCGGGGCCGGCGTCACGCGTGCGAGGGGGGCGTCCCAGCAGGGGCTGTTGTCCATACCCTGTTCCCAGGGGTGCACGACGGACGCGAGTCCGCCCCCGCCGAGGTCGCGCCGGTGCAGCAGATAGCGGTGCCAGGCGGCCAGCCGGGGGTAGACACCGGCGAGGAAGCCACGCGCGCGGGACAGGCCCGGATCGGCGCGGTGCACGAGCCATGCGGCGAGCGCGTGGACCGGTGGCTGCACGATGCCCGAGGTCTGTACGGTGCGCGGGGCGCCCGTGGCGTGCCCCGCGGTCGAGGAGCGCCAGAAGTCGGGGCTCGGGAAGTACGCGTCGAGCGGCACGGAGGGGTTGAAGACGATGTGCGGGATACGGCCGTCGCCCCACTGGGCGGCGAGCAGCGTCTCCAGCTCCGTCTGCGCCCGCAGCGGCGAGAGGTGCCGCAGACCGATCGCGATGAACGCGGAGTCCCAGGACCACTGGTGCGGATACAGACCACGGGAGGGGACCGTTGAGGTGCCCGTCCAGTTGCCTTCCAGTACGGCAGCCGCCCTGAGGTGCAGGGAACCTGACAAGGGCGGCGGATCGTATACGAGAGTGCGCTCCCTGGGGAGGGCTGTGAGCTGGGCAGTGCGATCCACGCGGGGCTCCACGAAACACGTCGTGCCGACCGGTTCGGTCATGGCTACCGTAGGGTTACGTCTATTTAACACGCAAAACTCAATATGTAATGCAGGGTTGGGAAACACAAGGGGGTGCGCATGACTGGACGAGGTCAGGCGAGCGCCGGCGATCTGCTCGAACTGGTGCGTACAGGGCGCGCCACGACCCGCGGCGCCCTCCAGCAGGTGACCGGGCTCTCACGCGCGACCGTCGGCCAGCGCCTGGACCGGCTGTTCCGCGCGGGCTGGCTGCGCGAGGGCGCGGGCGGTCCCGTGGACTCCCCGTTGGGCGGCAGGCCCTCGATCACCCTGGAATTCGACGACGCCCACGCCGTAGTCCTCGCGGCGGATCTGGACACCCGCCACGCGCGCGCGTGCGTCCTCACGCTCACCGGCGAGATCCTCGCCGAGCACGGCGGCACGCTCGTCATCGAGGACGGCCCGGACGCCGTACTCGGCGAACTCGGCCGCTGGTTCGCCGAGCTGCTGGAGAAGGCCGGACACCAGGCGTCCGAGGTCTGCGGCATCGGGCTCGCGGTCCCCGGGCCCGTCGACAGCGAGACCGGCCGCGTCGTCCAGCCGCCGATCATGCCCGGCTGGGACGGCTACGACATAAGAGGCCGCCTGGCCCGCGCCTTCACCGAACACAGCGGCGCCCCCCGGGTACCGGTCCTGGTCGACAACGACGCCAACCTCATGGCCTACGGCGAACAGCGCACCGGACACCCCGACTGCTCGGCCTTCGTCCTGGTCAAGGTGTCGACGGGTATCGGCGCGGGAGTCGTCGTCGGCGGTTCCATCTTCCGGGGGATCGACGGGGGCGCCGGCGACATCGGCCACATCCGCGTCCCGGCGGGCGCGCAGGCGCTGTGCCGTTGTGGGTCCTACGGCTGTCTCGCCGCCGTCGCCAGCGGTGGTGCCGTGGCGCGACGGCTGGCCGAGACCGGGGTGCCGGCGGCGTCCGGCTCGGATGTGCGGGACCTGCTGGCGTCGGGGCACCCGGGAGCGGCCGCGTTCGCCCGCGAGGCGGGACGGCAGGTCGGGGACGTCCTGGCGACCGTGGTGACGCTGCTCAACCCCGGGGTTCTGATGATCGCGGGAGATCTGGCCGGAACCTCCTTCCTCACGGGCGTACGCGAGCTGCTGTACCAGCGGGCGCTGCCGCGCTCGACCGCCCATCTGCACGTGCTGACCTCACGGCTCGGTGAGCGGGCCGGGCTGGTGGGGGCGGGGGCGCTGGTCGTGGAGCATCTGTACGCGCCGGAGCGGGTCGAGGAGCGGTTGCTCGCGCTGGGCATGTGACGTCCGCGTTTCCGTTCAGGACACCCGTCCGGATGGTGAAATCCGGCCGGGTATGGAAGCGTGATTCTCGCCACCTTTGATAGGGGTGGCGCTCAGGTGAGCGGATCTTGCGCGGCTGCACTTCTCCAAGGGGTGGCACTCCGTGCCACCCCTTGATCGTTCATCGATCGAAAACAGGCGAGCCACAACCCGCTCGCATGAGCGGAAAATCCTGCACTTGGGCGGTGCTGTGTTCAAGAAGTGAAAACATCCGGCGGCGAGCACTTGCCGAGCTTTGACTTTCGATCCGCTGGCGGACGACTGGTTACGGACGCATGACATGCAAGTGGACGTACCCAGGCGCCTTCGATCTGGGTATGTTCCTGGCCGTCAGGGCAGCCGTCGAGTCCTCGAGGAGTCGAGACCCGTGTCGGAAAACAAAGAACCCCACGTAGCGAAGTTCGTTTACGACTTCACCGAGGGAAACAAGGACCTCAAGGACCTTCTCGGCGGCAAGGGCGCGAACCTCGCCGAGATGACCAACCTGGGCCTCCCCGTCCCTCCGGGTTTTACCATCACGACCGATGCGTGCAAGACCTACCTCGACAGCGGGGACGAACCCGCGGCACTGCGTGACGAGGTGAGTGCACACCTCGACGCGCTTGAGTCGACGATGGGCAAGAAGCTCGGGCAGGCCGACGACCCCCTCCTCGTATCGGTCCGTTCCGGGGCGAAGTTCTCCATGCCCGGCATGATGGACACGGTCCTGAACATCGGCCTCTCCGACAAGTCCGTGCAGGGCCTGGCGAAGCAGGCCGGCGACGAGCGCTTCGCGTGGGACTCGTACCGCCGCCTGATCCAGATGTTCGGCAAGACCGTCCTCGGCGTCGACGGCGACCTCTTCGAGGAGGCCCTCGACAAGGCCAAGGACGCCAAGAAGGTCACGGTCGACACCGAGCTGGACGCGGCGGACCTGAAGAAGCTGGTCACCCGGTTCAAGCGGATCGTCAAGACCGAGGCCGGCCGCGACTTCCCGCAGGACCCGCGCGAGCAGATGGACCTCGCCATCCACGCGGTCTTCGACTCCTGGAACACCGACCGCGCCAAGCTCTACCGCCGCCAGGAACGCATCCCGCACGACCTCGGCACGGCGGTCAACGTCTGCTCGATGGTCTTCGGCAACCTGGGCCCCGACTCGGGCACGGGCGTCGCCTTCACCCGCGACCCGGCCAGCGGCCACCAGGGCGTCTACGGCGACTACTTGCAGAACGCGCAGGGCGAGGACGTCGTCGCCGGCATCCGAAACACGGTCCCGCTCGCGGAACTTGAGCAGATCGACAAGAAGTCGTACGACCAGCTCATGCAGATCATGAAGACCCTGGAGAACCACTACAAGGATCTCTGCGACATCGAATTCACCATCGAACGCGGGCAGTTGTGGATGCTGCAGACGCGGGTGGGGAAGCGGACGGCGGGTGCGGCCTTCCGTATCGCGACCCAACTCGTCGACCAGGGGCTGATCGACGAGGCGGAGGCCCTCCAGCGGGTCACCGGCGCCCAGTTGGCGCAGCTGATGTTCCCGCGCTTCGACGACGAGGCGAAGGTCCAGCAAGTCGGCCGGGGCATCGCGGCCTCGCCGGGTGCGGCGGTCGGCAAGGCGGTCTTCGACTCGTACACGGCCGTGAAGTGGTCGCGTTCGGGCGAGAAGGTGATCCTGGTCCGCCGCGAGACGAACCCGGACGACCTCGACGGCATGATCGCGGCGGAGGGGATCCTCACGTCGCGCGGCGGCAAGACGTCGCACGCGGCGGTGGTGGCGCGGGGCATGGGCAAGACGTGCGTCTGCGGTGCCGAGGAGCTGGAGGTCGACACCAAGCGGCGCCGGATGACGGTGCCGGGTGGTCACGTGGTCGAGGAGGGCGACGTGCTCTCCATCGACGGCTCCAGCGGCAAGGTGTACCTGGGCGAGGTCCCGGTCGTCCCGTCGCCCGTCGTGGAGTACTTCGAGGGCCGGATGCACGCGGGTGCCGACGACGCCGACGAGCTGGTCGAGGCGGTCCACCGGATCATCGGATACGCGGACCGAGTACGCCGGTTGCGCGTGCGCGCCAACGCGGACAACGCCGAAGACGCGCTGCGCGCCCGCCGCTTCGGCGCCCAGGGCATCGGCCTCTGCCGTACGGAGCACATGTTCCTCGGCGACCGCCGTGAGTTGGTGGAACGCCTGATCCTGGCCGACACGGACACCGAGCGCGAAGAGTCCCTCAAGGCCCTTCTCCCGCTCCAGAAGGCGGACTTCGTCGAGCTGTTCAAGGCGATGGACGGACTCCCGGTGACGGTCCGCCTGTTGGACCCACCGCTTCACGAATTCCTGCCGGACATCACGGAGTTGTCGGTCCGAGTAGCGCTCGCGGAGTCCCGCCAGGAGTCCCACGAGAACGACCTGCGACTCCTCCAGGCGGTCCACCGCCTGCACGAGCAGAACCCGATGCTGGGGCTGAGGGGTGTGCGACTGGGCCTCGTCATCCCGGGCCTGTTCACGATGCAGGTACGGGCGATCGCCGAGGCGGCGGCCGAACGCAAGGCGGCGAAGGGCGACCCGCGCGCGGAGATCATGATCCCGCTCGTCGGCACGGTCCAGGAGCTGGAGATCGTCCGCGAGGAGGCCGACCAGGTCGTCGCGGAGGTGGAGGCCGCGACGGGCACGTCGCTGAAGCTGTCGATCGGCACGATGATCGAGCTGCCGCGCGCGGCACTGACGGCGGGCCAGATCGCCGAAGCCGCGGAGTTCTTCTCGTTCGGCACGAACGACCTCACCCAGACGGTGTGGGGCTTCAGCCGCGACGACGTCGAGGCTTCGTTCTTCACGGCCTACCTGGAGAAGGGCATCTTCGGCGTCTCCCCCTTCGAGACGATCGACAGGGACGGTGTGGGTTCGCTGGTGAAGCTCGCGGCGAAGGCGGGCCGCGAAACCCGCCCGGACCTGAAGCTGGGCGTCTGCGGCGAACACGGCGGCGACCCTGAATCGGTCCACTTCTTCCACGAGGTGGGACTGGACTACGTGTCGTGCTCGCCGTTCCGGATTCCGGTGGCGCGACTTGAGGCGGGACGGGCGGCTTCCGCGGGGCAGGGGAGCGACCACCGCTGACAGACCCCGGGGCAGCCGTCGGTCATCCTGACCCTCACCGACACGGCGGCGGTTCCGGAGCATGAAAGAGGGCGGCACCCCTGTGCGGGGGGTGCCGCCCTTTTGCGCTGGTTGTCGCGCCATGTCCGTGAGTTATCGGCAGTCGGTGATGGTGTGGCAGTCGCGGCCGCAGCGGGGTGTCAGCAGGATGCCCGCGGATCTCGGAAGGAATACGTCCTGCGTTTGGCGGCATTCGCTGTGCAGGTCCTCGTAGCCGGGACGCTCCGCCAGCGTGCACTCGGCTGAGGGCGGGGGAGCCTCCTTGGCGGTGCCAGGCTTCTTGATGGCCTTTGCGAGAACGGAGTCTGCCGCTACGGACACCCCATACCTGGAACGGGAGTTGGCTTCGGCGACGCCCGCGCTCAATGCCTCCGCCGGACTGGTGGGCACGAGCCGCTCCGGCCGTGCGTCCCACTCCGTGCCGCCGCCGAGCGGCCTGAGTTGCACGTACGGTCCCATGAATCCCATGACCTTGCCGACTCTGTTGGTGGCCGTGTCCTTCACGATGTCGCCCACCTGCGGTGTGTCCGTCATCGTGCCGCCTCGTCGAGCAGGGCCGGTTGTCGTTCGAGGGTTCGCCGTAAAAGGCGCATATCGGCTCCTTCGCGCAGCCGGCGGCACCTCGGGTGTGCGTCGAGGCGCGGCCTTCACTTGTATATCCAAGTTGAAGCGAGCGTAGTGAGATGAGCTTGGATATACAAGTCGCTGTCGAAGGGTCGGTGTCCGAGGCTGTCAAAGCCTGAGGTCAGAGCCCGAGATCAGGGCACGTCGATGACGTACTGGAAGAGATGGCGGTCGCCAGGTACGCGTGAGTCCAGTACTTCGACCACTCGCCCGTCCTCCACGCAAGCGCTGCGCAGTACGCGAGCCAGGGGAACGCCGGGCGGGATGCGCAGTGCGCGGACTTCCGACGGGGTGGGCATGCGAATTTCCAGGTCCTCGACGAAGCGTACGATCCGCTGGCCCACCGGTCCGGCGGGATCCTCGATGAGAGCACTCACGCCGCCGGGGATGCGTCCGGGCTTCTCCACCGGGCTGTCGGCGAACAGCTCCCCCGGGTAGTAGCCGTCCACCAACTGCATGGGCTCGTCGTCGATGAGGAATGCGCGACGCCGGACGATCACCGAGGCATCCACCGACAACCCGAGCCGCTCCGCGACTTCGGCCGGGGCGGGAACCCTCTCCACCGACAGGATCTGCTGCCGCGCACGCTGCCCCTGCGCCGCGGCCTCGGCGGTGAAGTTGCTTACGCCGGTGGAACGCCGCTCGCGGAAGTTGGCCCCGGTCGTCTGCAATCGAACTCTGGGCGGCTGCCGTACGAACACACCCCTGCCCTGTTCGCTGATCAGCAGTCCGTCGGCCTTGAGCAGGGACAACGCTTTGCGCACGGTGACCCGGGTCGTGCCGTACTCGTCCTTGAGCTCGTTCTCCGACTTCAGCTTCTCGCCCGGCGTCAGCCTGCCCGCCGCGATCGCTGCCCGCAGGTCGTCCGCGATCCGTCGGTACGGAGGAAGATCTCGGTCCGGCATGTACGCCACCTCGGGTTCGGCTGTCGCGGCAAGGCTATGTGAAGGCCCAGCCGCTCCACTGCTCGACCCGAATCGCGACCACGGGGCCTCCGGGAGGGGAGTTCCTGTACTGGTCGTACTTGCCGCACAGCAACTCCACCGCGTGGTGCCGTTCCTGTCCGTCCTCCAGCACTTCGCCAAGGCCGTCGGCGCGAGCCCACCACAGCGTCGACCAGTCGTCGGCGTAGTGGTCCACGAGCACTGTCACCGACGGGTTCTCCCTGATGTTGCGCAACCGCCGTAGATTCCATGTGCTCTTGGGCTTGTGGTCGACCGCGAAGTACAAGGCGTCGTCCAGGGCGACGAAGGTGACGGGAACGGCGTGAGGTACCCCGTGGGCATCGGCTGTCGCCAGCCGGGCGACGGGTGACGCGGCAAAACGTTCCCGGGCGACGAGCGGCGAGAGCTTCATGTGGTCCACCGTAGCGAGGCCTCGAAGTGGCTCGGGGGTGACAGGTCGGCGATCGCGCACCGGCGTCCTGTTCTGCCACCCCCCGAACTGGGCGAACTCACCCCGGTGACGAAGACTCAGGCGACGCGGCCTTTGTCCCGGTCACTCGCAGGCGACCCCGTCCCCGTCCCGGTCGAGGTGGGAGTCGTAGCCCGGGTCGCCCGTGTGCAGGGGTGTGACGCCGGCGGCGCGGGCCGCGGTGCAGTTCGTGTAATAGGTGCTGCCGCCGCCGGAGTTGGTGTCGTCGGAACCCGAACCCGAACCGCTGCCTGCGGCGGCCTCGGCGGTGACCGTCTTGGTGACCTTGACGGTCTTGGTCGTGGTGACCGTGGGCGCGGGGGCCGGGGTGGCGGTCTCCGCCGTGGTCGCCGTGATGGTCATCGTCGGCTGGGGCTTGGCCGCTGCGGGCTTCGCGTCGGCCGTCGTGTCGGTTTTCTTGTCCTGGCCGGAGCCGCCCGCGCCGATGCCGATGAAGAAGGCCAGGGCGAGGGCGGGGAGTACGTAGCGCTTGCGGGCCCATCGGGGTGCGGGGCGGACGGGCTGGAACGGCGGCTGCGGCTGGGGCATGGGTGGTGTTGCGTACGGGTGGGTCATCTCGTCCCCCTGTGTCTGGTGAGACACGGACCGTATTGCCCCGGTGAGGGATGTGAAGGAGGAGTGACCATCTTGTGATGGATATGTCGCTCGGTGTGAGCGGAGCGGTGTCGTGTCGGCTCTCGTACGCTGTGACTCCACCCGCTTGCGGACGCTCGCAGACGCTCACCGAGGGAGCCCGATCATGTCCGGCTGGAACGAGAAGGCCGTCCCCGACCAGCGCGGCCGGGTCGCCGTCGTCACCGGGGCCAACAGCGGGCTCGGCTACGTCACCGCGCGGGAGCTGGCCCGCAAGGGTGCCCGGGTCGTGCTCGCCTGCCGGAGTGAGGTGCGCGGGAGTGAGGCCGCCGACCGGATCGTGGCCGAAGTGCCGGGCGCCGAGGCCCAGTTCGGGCGGCTGGATCTCGGGGATCTCGCGTCCGTACGGGAGTTCGCGGCCACTTTTCCGTACGAGCGGCTCGATCTGCTCGTCAACAACGCCGGGGTCATGGCGATGCCGTACGGCACGACGGTGGACGGGTTCGAGACGCAGTTCGGGGTCAACCACCTGGGGCACTTCGCGCTCACCGGGCTGCTGTTGCCGGCGCTGCTCGACGCGCCCGACGCCCGGATCGTCACGCTCTCCAGCTTCATGCACGTGCTCGCCAACATCGACATCGACGACCTCAACAGCGAGCGCCGGTACAGCCGTTGGACCGCGTACTGCCGTTCCAAGACCGCCAACCTGCTCTTCACGCACGAGCTGGCGCGACGGCTCGCGGCGGCCGGTTCGAGTGTGGTCGTGGCCGCCGCCCACCCCGGGTACGCCGCCACCAACCTCCAGACCGCCGGGCCGCAGGCGGAGGGGCGCAGGGGCGCCGAGCGGCTCATGGAGGTCGGCAACCGGGTCCTCGCCCAGTCGGCGGAGTCCGGCGCGCTGCCCTCCCTCTACGCGGCCACCGCCCCCGACGTACGACCTGATTCGTTCTTCGGCCCCCGTATCGCCATGTGGCGCGGGGCACCGGCACCGTCCTGGCGGGCACCCTGGACTCTCAACGACCCGATGGGGCAACGCCTTTGGGCTGCCTCGGAGGCGTTGACGGGAGTCGTGTACGACCAACTCAAGGCGTGAGCACCCGAGTTACCGGCACTCAGGCCCCTGCCATTCACGCCGTCGCGCCGCTGTCCACCACCAGGTCCGTGCCCACCACCGACGCCGCGTCGTCCGAGGCCAAGTAGAGGACGGCGGCGGCCACTTCGGAAGTGGCGGAGATACGGCCCAGGGGGAGCGTGGCCCGTACGCGTTCGGCGCGGTCGGCCTCCGTCTCGCCGGCGCGCAGGGACATCGGGGTGTCGGTGGCGCCGGGGCTGACCACGTTGATACGGACGCCCTCGCGGATGTGGTCCACGGCGGCACCCCTGCTCAGCACGGCGACGGCGGCCTTGGAGGCGGCGTAGGCGGCGGCGCCGGGGCTGCTTGCGTGCACGCCGAAAGTGGACGCCACGTTGACGATCGCGCCGCCGGACGGCTGGGCGCGCATCTGCCGGATCTCTGCCTGGAGCGCGAGGAAGACACCGGTGACGTTGATGTCGAGCTGCGTACGCCAGTCCTCCTCGGTGAGGTCGGCGAGGGGGCGTCCGCCCCGGAAGATCCCCGCGTTGTTGACGGCCACGTCGAGCGATCCGTATCGGTCGACGGCGGCCTGCACCAGGGCGTGGGCGTCAACTGCCTTCGAGACGTCGGCAGTTACCGCGAAGGCCTTACCGCCCCCGCCCTGGGTCCCGACCCCTGCCTCGATCAGTGCCACGGTTTCGTCGAGCGGTTCCCGACGCCGCCCAGCTACGACGACGTTCGCCCCCTCCGCCGCGAACGCGAGGGCGATCGCCCGTCCGATGCCGGAGCCCGCCCCGGTGACGAGGGCGGTCCTGTCGGTAAAGCGGGCGGATGTGTGGCGGCTGGTCATGATCTCCCCTTTTCTTGACCGATCGTTTCAGTATGAGGGTGCGAGAAAGCACCTCGGGTGGAGCGGGGCTTCAGGCGAGCAACGTCAATGCCTGTTCCGCCGCGTCCCGCACCCGCGCCGGGTCCCCGGACGCCCGGCCGACCACCCGCAGCCCCTGCATCAGCACCAGCAGCATGCGCGCGAGGGCGAGCGGATCGCGGTCGGCGGGCAACTCGCCCTGCGCCTGCGCCCGCACCAGCGCCGAGCGCAGCACCGCCTCCAACTGGTCCCAGTTGCGCTCGACCAGCCGGGTCGCGGCCACGTCGTGCGGGGCGAGTTCGGCCGCCGTGTTGGTCACCAGGCAGCCCAGCGCCCGGAGTTGCTCGTTCGCCGCCTCCGCCGCGTACCGCCGTACGATCGCTCGTACGGGCGGCAGCGCGGGGCCCGGCTGGGACAACTCCCGCACCATCGGCGTGAGTCCCGCCCGGTCGTAGCTCTCCAGCGCCTTCAGATACAGCTCGTGCTTGCTGCCGAAGGCCGCGTAGATGCTGGCCCGCCCGATGCCGAGGTGCTCGACGAGGTCGGACACCGACGTCGCCTCGTAGCCGCGTCGCCAGAACAGCTCCAGGGCTGCCCGCAGCGCGGCCTCGGGATCGAACTCCTTGGTCCTGGCCATGCTCCGCAGCCTAGGTTCATCGAGAACGATCGGTCAAGAAAGCCTGTCGATGTGCGCGGGCCCGCCGGTCACGCGAACTCGGGGATCAGCTCGCCCACCCGCCGGATGCTGTCCATGACCCGCTCGTGCGGGATCGCTCCCACCTGCTGGAAGCACATCAGGCGGTCGATGCCCGCGTCCGCGTACGCCCGCAGTTTCTTGCGGCAGGTGTCGGGGCTGCCGACGATCAGAGAGTCCTGCGCCACCAGCGCCTCGAACAGTTCGTCCTCCGGGACGGTCTCGCCCTGGAGGATGCGGCCGATGGCCAGTTGGGCCGCGTTGGGGACCGTGTCGACCTCGTCGCGCAGGAACGCGCCGGTCAGACCGCCGCCGGTCGGGTCGGCCAGGATGCCCTGCTGGATCGTCATCGTCTCGACGAACGCGTCCGCCGCCTCGAAGAAGGTGAGCGCCCGCGCGGTGTACCAGGCCGCCGCCGCTGCGGCGCCGGACCGGAGTGCCTCCTCGTCGGTCTCGGCGCAGTGGACGAACGTGAAGAAGGCGATCTGGTCGTTGACGAAGGCGCCGGCGGGCTGTTCGCAGTCGGCTACGGCCTCCCGGTACAGCTCGACCAGCCGGGCCACCCGGGTCAGCGGCTCCCAGAGGGTGGTGCCCAGGACGCCCACTCCGCGCCGGCCCGCCTCCTCGAAGGACGCAGGACTGGAGGCCGCCTGCCACAGGGGCGGGTGCGGTTGTTGCAGTGGTGCCGGGACGAGTGGCTGGTCGCCGGCGCCCGTCCACAGTCGGGGTATCTCCTCGAAGGCGCGCTGGGTCTGGGCGCGGGCGCCCGCCGGGTCCACGCCGAACATGCGCCACTCCGGTGCCGTGGAACGGGTCAGGCCCAGCTCCACCCGGCCGCCGCTCAACTGGTCAAGCCAGGCGGCCCGTTCGGCGACCCGCCTCGGGTGGTTGATCTCGGCCGGCGCCAGTACCGCCGCGTGGCCGAGCCGTATCCGGGACGTGCGCTGCGACAGCGCCGCCAGCAGCAGCTCAGGCGCCGAGCTGAGGCTGAACTCCGCCGCGCCGTGGTGCTCCACCTGCCACCAGCAGTCGTACCCGAACTCGTCGGCGAGCACGGCCTGTTCGACCGCCTCCGTGATCCGCCGGTGTTCGTGGTCCTCGGTCGCCCACGGCCCGGGGTCCTGGATCTCGCTGAACATGTCGAGCTTCACGTGCCGAACTGCCCTTCTCTCCGGCCGACTTGTGATGGGAAGCGCTCCCACGCGGCCGGATCAGATTGTCAGGGAAGTGTGTTACGGGCGTGACGTCCCACTGTGAGGCTCATGTGTAGACCGTGCGGATCAGGCAGAACGCGCGGATCAGGCAGAACGCGCGGATCATGCGGATCACGCGGATCGTGTGGGCCGAGCCGATCGTGCAGGCCTTGCGTCAGAGGGACCGGTCCCGCCGCAGCGACGCCACCAACAACTCGGTGAACTGCGTCGCCGACCAGGACGGCCGTCGCCCCGTCGCCGTCTGCACCTGCGCCTCGCGCTGCCGGAACACCGGGTGGTCGACGGGGACGTACGACACCCCCTCGGTCGCCGTGTCCCGCTCGCCGTCTCCGAGATCGCCGAGGTCTCCGACGAGGGCGAGGCCGCCCCCGGCGCGCACGAACTCATACTGCGGAGCGAGGCTGTCGCAGACCAGTGCGGGGCGGACCGTGATCCCTTCCAACTGCGCCCCGATGTCGAAGAGTTCACGCTGACTGGTGCCTGGTGAGGCCAGCGCGAGCGGGTACGCGCACAGGTCGGCGAGGCCGATGCGGTCGCGTCCGGCGAGTTCGTGACCGAGGGGGACGATCGCCGCCACCGGGACCACGACCGCACACTCGACGCGGACATCGTGCTGCGGGCCCATCGTGTAGGTGACGGCGACGTCGGCGAGGCCCTCGACCACGCGGCGGGTCGCCTCCTGGCGGGCGACGACGTCCACGCGGAAGGCCACGTCGGGGTGGGCGCGCCGGAAGTCGGCGATCGCCCGCGGCACCAGCCGCCGCGCGAACCCCTCCGAACAGGCGACCGCGACACTGCGCGCCTCCGCCCCCCGTCCTGTCCTCAACTCCTCGACGAGCGTGGTCGATTCGGTCTCGGTGCGGCGCGCGTGGGCCAGCAGCCGGGAGCCGGCCTCGGTCAGGGTCATCCCGCGCGGATGCCGGGCGAACAGCGGAACCCCGATGCCGGACTCCAGCTTGGCGACCTGCCTGCTGATCGCCGACGGTGCGACGTTCAGGGCATGGGCCGCCTCGGTCACCGATCCGGTGCGGGCGACCTCCAGGAAGTAGGCGAGGTTCACCGGCAGGAGTTGCATAGGGGTCCCCTGTGGTCATGCCTGTGGTCACGTAGTGCGTTGCCGAAAGTAGAACGCATCACGTCACAAACGGCAATGGTCGCAGGCCCGGATCCGCCCTACTCTGCTGGGACGACGAGAGCGCACCGCCCGGCCGACCGCCGCCGTCCCTGGAGAAATCTTCCCGTGATCCCTGAGAAACTGGCCCGTAAAGCCGAGGAGTTCGTCGACTCGGGCGCCTTCTTCACCGAGCTGGCCACCATGGTCGCGTACGCCACGGAGAGTTCCCGACCGGAGGGCCGCCTTGCCATTGAGGCATACCTCGACGAGTTCCTGACCCCCGCCCTGACCGCCCTCGGCTGCGAGGTCGCGCGCTACGACAACCCCGATCCGGCGGCCGGCCCGTTCCTGATCGGCACCCGCGTCGAGTCCCCCGACCTCCCGACCGTGCTCGTCTACGGCCACGCGGACGTCGTCGAGGGCCAGGCGGGCCGGTGGAGCGAGGGCCGCGACCCGTGGACGCTGACCGCCGAGGGCGAACGCTGGTACGGGCGCGGCGCCGCCGACAACAAGGGCCAGCACCTGGTCAATCTCACGGCCCTGCGTCTACTCCTCGCCGACCAGGGCTCGTTGGGCTTCAACCTGACCTTCCTGCTGGAGTCCGGCGAGGAGATCGGCTCGCCCGGACTCGCCGAATTCGCGGCGGAACACCGGGAGTTGCTGCGCGCCGACGTGCTCGTCGCCTCGGACGGACCACGCCTGGACGCCACGACCCCGACGCTGTTCCTCGGCGCGCGCGGCGGACTCCAGCTCCAACTCACCGCCGATCTAAGGCCGGACGCCTACCACTCCGGCAACTGGGGCGGCCTGCTGCGCAACCCCGCCACCACCCTCGCCGGTGCCATCGCCACCCTGGTCGACGGCCACGGCCGTATCCGCGTACCGGAGTTGCTGCCGCCCACGATCCCGCAGGAGGTCCGCGAGGCACTCGCCGGCGTCACCGTCGCGGCCTCGGCCGGTGACCCGGTGCCGGACGAGGGCTGGGGCGAGCCCGAACTGACCGCCGCCGAACGGCTCTACGCCTGGAACACCCTCGAAGTCCTCGCCCTCGGCGCGGCCGACGCCGACCGGCCGGTCAACGCGATCCCGGGCAGCGCCCGCGCGGTCCTCCAACTGCGGTACGTCGTCGGCACCGACGCCGGTCAAGCCGCCGACGCCGTCGCCCGGCACCTGGCCGAGCACGGGTATCCGATGGTCGACGTCCGCGTGCTCGGCAGCTTCGCCGCGAGCCGCACCCCGCTCGACGACCCGTGGGTGCGCTGGACCCGGACCACGCTCGAAGAGGTCACGGGCGGCCCGATCGCCGTCCTGCCCAACATCGGCGGCTCCCTGCCCAACGCCGTCTTCACCGACGTCCTCGGCCTGCCGACCCTCTGGCTGCCCCACTCCTACCCCGGCTGCCTCCAACACGCCCCCGACGAGCACCTGTTGGCGTCGATCGCCCGCGAGGGCCTCGTCCTGGCGGCCGGCCTGTTCCACGCGCTCGGCCAACCGCCCGCGGACCGCCCGCTCCCCACCCACGCGTAGCCCCAACTCCCGTACGACCACCGACAACTCCCGAGTCTCGGCACCCGCGCCCCGTCCGGCACACCCCTCCCCGACACCCCGCCGGAAGGACTCCCGATGACCGCTCCGTCCCCCCAGCCCATCCAGTCCACCCATCCCGACGACACCCGGGCGCCGAGCCGCCCCAGCGCACGACGTGCCATCGCGGCGGCCACCATCGGCAACGCGCTCGAATTCTTCGACCTCGCCCTGTACGCGCTGATGGCTTCGTACATCGGCCGCACGTTCTTTCCCGGCGGCAATCCCGGCGTCCAACTGGTGCAGGCCTACGCCGTGTTCGGCGTGACGTATCTGATCCGGCCGCTCGGCGGGCTGCTGCTCGGCGCGTACGCGGACCGCAACGGCCGTAAGAAGGCACTGGTGTTGTCGATCCGCCTGATGGTCCTCGGCACGCTGCTGCTCGCGGTGATGCCCGGCTACGCGACCCTCGGGATCGCGTCGACCCTGGGGATCGTGGTCGCGCGATTGATCCAAGGCTTCGCCGCCGGGGGCGAGTTCGGGGCGGCCACGTCGTTCCTGGTCGAGCAGGACGACCGGCGCAAGAGTTTCCTCGGTAGCTTCCAGTTCGCCAGTCAGGGCCTGTCGACCCTCATGGCGGCGGGCTTCGCGGCGGCCCTGACGGCTCTGCTCTCCGACGCCCAGATGACCTCGTGGGGCTGGCGCGTGCCGTTCGCGTTCGGCCTGCTGATCGGCCCGGTGGGCTATTTCGTACGGCGCTACATGGACGAATCCCCGGCGCTGGCACCGGAGTTGGAGCAGGCCGCGCCGACGCCCTCCCCGATCGTGTCGGTCTTCCGCGACCACTGGGGCGGGCTCTTGATCGCCGGCGGTGCGCTGATCGTTTCGACGGCGCTGAACTTCATGCTCCAGTACCTGCCGACGTACGGCATCGGTCAACTGGGCCTGGACGCCTCGCTGTCGTTCACCGCGCTGCTCATCGCCGGGGCCGTCCTGACCTTCGTCACGCCGCTCGTGGGGCTGTTGGGCGACCGGCACGGCCGGCTGCGCATCATGATCCCGGCCGCCGTGCTGATCGGCGTGAGCGTCGTCCCGCTCTTCCTGTGGCTCAACGCCTCGCCGTCCTTCCTCACCCTCGCGCTGTGCACCACCGTCCTCGCCCTGCTCAAGGCGGTGTACTTCGGCACGCTGCCGTCGGTGATGGCCGACGTCTTCCCGGCCCGGGCCCGCGCGACGGGCCTGTCGTTCAGCTACAACACGACGGTCGCGCTCTTCGGCGGTTTCACGCCGACGATCTCCGCGGCCCTGATCCAGGCGACCGGTTCACCGGTGGCACCGGGCTACTACCTGCTGGCCACGGCCGTGTTGAGCACCGCCGCCCTGACGACCGCGCTGCGCACGCGTCGCATCCGGTGAGGAGGAGAACCCCACGGTTCGCCTGTCAGCGCGCCCGCACCTCGTACGTCGTCACCCGCACCGACGCGTCGTCCAGGCACTCCCCGGAGATCAGGTCGAACCGCTGCTTGAGCAGCGGCGAGGCGACGAACGGGCGGCCCTGGTGGGTGCCGGTCAGGCCGCGGGAGAGGACCGCCGCTCCGCTGAACGGGTCGCGGTTGTCGATGCCGTAGAGGGTGCCGGAGCGGTCGCGGAACAGGGCGACCTGGCGGCCGTCGGGCAGCAGGGCCGCCACTCCGCGGCCGGGGGTCAGGCGGTTGAGGTCGCAGACCGTGAACCAGCCCTCGGCGAGCTGGAGTTGGACCTTCAGGTCGGTCGTCTCGAGGGCCAGGGTCATCGCTGGGCGCTTCCTTCCAGGACGTCTGCGGGCTGCTGGGGCCGCATGCCGATGGTGAGCAGCGGCAGGTCGGGCTTGATCTGGTCGCGCTCGGGGACGAAGCCGACGACCGGGTCCGGGGTGTCGGGCGCGTTCACGAAGGACACGAACCGGGCCAGCTTCTCGGGGTCGTTGATGGTCGTGGCCCACTCGTCGCGGTAACCGGCGACATGCGCGGCCATCAGCGACTCCAACTCCCCGCAGATGCCGAGCGAGTCCGCCACGACCACGTCCCGTACGTGGTCCAGGCCACCCGGAATCCGCTCCAGCCACACGCTCGTGCGCTCCAGCCGGTCGGCCGTACGGATGTAGAACATCAGGAACCGGTCGATCAGGCGCACCAGTTCGGCGTCGCTCAAGTCCTGGGCCAGCAGGTCCGCGTGGCGTGGGGTCGCGCCGCCGTTGCCGCCGACGTACAGGTTCCAGCCGTTGGCGGTGGCGATGATCCCGAAGTCCTTCGACTGGGCCTCGGCGCACTCGCGGGCGCAGCCGGAGACCGCCGACTTGAGCTTGTGCGGGGAGCGCAGACCCCGGTAGCGCAGCTCCAGGTCGATCGCCATCCGGACCGAGTCCTGGACGCCGTAGCGGCACCAGGTCTGCCCCACACAGGACTTGACGGTGCGCAGCGCCTTTCCGTACGCGTGCCCGGACTCGAAGCCAGCGTCCACCAACCGGGCCCAGATCAGCGGGAGTTGCTCCACCCGCGCGCCGAACAGGTCGATGCGCTGGCCGCCGGTGATCTTCGTGTAGAGGCCGAAGTCGCGGGCCACCTCGCCGATCACGATGAGCTTCTCCGGGGTGATCTCGCCGCCGGGGATGCGCGGCACGATCGAGTACGAGCCGTTCTTCTGGAGGTTGGCGAGGAAGTGGTCGTTGCTGTCCTGGAGCGCTGCCTGTTCGCCGTCCAGGACATAGCCGCTCGCGCCGATCGTCGGGGCGAGGGACGCGATGATCGAGCCGACCGTCGGCTTGCAGATCTCGCAGCCGTCGCCACCCCGGGCGCCTTCACGGCCGTAGCGATCCAGCATGTCCTGGTAGGAGTTGACGCGCAGCGCGAGGGCGATCTCGTACAACTCCTCGCGGGTCTGCGCGAAGCAGCCGCACAGGCCCTTGTCGACCTCGACGCCGTTCGCCTCCAGTTCGGAGGTGACCAGCTGGCCGAGCACCTTGACGCAACTCCCGCAGCCCGTACCGGCCTTGGTGCACTTCTTCACTTCGGGCACGCTCGTGCAGGAGTGGTCCGTCACCGCGCCCCGGATCGCGCCCTTGGTCACGTTGTGGCAGGAGCAGATGACGGCGGCGTCGGGAAGCGCGGAGGGACCGAGCTGGACGGCGCCCCCGGAACCGGCCGGCAGCACCAACTGCTCGGGGGAGACGGGCGGTACGGACCCCGTGAACGCGCGCAGCGTGCCGTAGGCGTCCGCGTCGCCGACCAGGATGCCGCCCAGCAGTTCGCCGCCCCGGCCGATCACCAGCTTCTTGTACGTGCCCGCCCGCGCGTCGGAGTAGATGACGTCGAGGCAGTCCGCGGTGGCGCCGTGCGCGTCGCCGAAGGACGCCACGTCAACGCCGAGCAGCTTCAGCTTGGTCGACAAGTCCGCGCCCGTGAACGCCGATTCGTCCCGCGCGATGGTCGCGGCGGCCGTCTCCGCCTGCTCGTAACCGGGCGCCACCAGGCCGTACACCCGGCCGTCCGCCGCGAGCGCGCACTCGCCGATCGCGAACACGTGCGGGTCGGCGACCGTACGGCACTGCTCGTCGACCGCGATGCCACCGCGCTCGCCGACCGACAGACCGCAGTCGCGGGCGAGTTGGTCACGGGGGCGGACACCGGCGCTGAACACCACCATGTCCGTCGCGAGTTGGGAACCGTCCGACAGCTTCATGCCGGTGACCGCGCCGTCCGCGCCGGTCACGATCTCCTGGGTGCCCACGCCCGTGTGGACGGTCAGGCCCATGTCCTCGATGGTGCGCAGGAGCGCGGCACCGCCGCCCTCGTCGATCTGTACCGGCATCAGGCGCGGTGCGAACTCCACGATGTGGCTGGTGAGTCCGAGCCCCTTCAGCGCGCCCGCGGCCTCCAGGCCGAGCAGGCCGCCGCCGACCACCGCACCGACCACCGCGCCGGTCGTCGCACGGGCTGTCGCACCGGTCGTCGCCTTCGACTTCGCGTACGCCTCGATCGCGAGCAGGTCCTCGATCGTGCGGTAGACGAAACAGCCCTCGGCGTCCTTGCCCGGGACCGGCGGCACGAACGGGTACGAGCCGGTGGCGAGGACGAGCGTGTCGTACTCAAGTGACAGTCCGGAGCGGGCGGTTACCGTCTTCGACGCGCGGTCGATCGTCTCCGCCGGGTCGCCGACGTGCAGCTCGATCCCGTGGTCCTTGATGAACTCCGCGTCCGTGAGCGAGAGTTCCTCGGGTGTGCGGCCCGAGAAGTACGAGGTGAGCTGGACGCGGTCGTAGGCGGGTCGCGGTTCCTCGCACAGTACGACCACGCGGTGCGTGGCGGTCAGGCCGCGCTCGGCGAGCGCTTCGAGGAAGCGCTGACCGACCATGCCGTGGCCGACGAGCACGATGGTGGGCACCACACGCGGATTCGAGGTCATGCCAGGAGCCTGCGACGCCGGTGTTACCCGACCGCATCCCAGCTGTTTCCCGCGAGGAACGCTGCCCTCAGCGGGAGCGCGCGGGGGGTGTGAGGGTTCCGGGTGCGCGCCGGGGGCGGAGTGTGAGGCCGGGGCGGGTCCGCGCAGGTTCGGTTAACCGAACCCCCGGGTTCCGTGCAGGCACCATCGTGTACAGCGGGCGGCGGCGGAAAGCTGGAGACATCGGTTCACAGCAGTTCACACGGGCTGCGCCGACTCACGTACACCGACTCCACGTACGTCGACTCATGTGCAGGGGGATGCACCATGACCACCACCCGCGATCTGCCCAACCGACCGCCGGCCCGACACCCCGCCCCGGCGGACACGCTGTCCGTACGCGCCTGGCACCTCGTCCGCGCACCGTTCACCGCCACCACCTGGCGCCGCACCGCCTACGCGCTCCTCGCCCTCCCGGTCGGCCTGGCCTGCGTCCCGGTCGCCCTCCTCGGCGCCCCCACGGCCCGCTGGCAACGGGGTCTCGTCCACCGCTTCCTCGGTAACGGCGGCACCGATGGCACCGGCGGCATCGACCTGAAGGGCCCGCCCCGCGCCGGCGGCCTGCCTCACGCCCTGCTCGCCACGCCCCTCAACCTGGTCACGGCGTTCATCACGCTCTACGGCTGGGCGATCGTCCCCATGAACCTCGGCTGGCCGCTCCGCGCAGGCGACGACTACTCCGGCGCCTGGGGCGGGCCCACCTTCGCCGGAGCCTGGGCCTTCCACGCAGTGCTCGGCGGCATCGGCTTCCTGCTGCTGATGCCGTGGGCGGTGCGGGGCCTGACCGCCGTACAGCTCCGCGTGGCCAGGTCACTTCTCTCCTAGGTTGATCCCATGCCGAGCCTCCGCTCCCGCTTCCGCTCCCTCGTCACCGCCACCTTCGGCCGCCCTGCCCTTGCCGCCGTCCTCTACGGCGTGATCGCCTTCCCGCTCGCCCTCGTCGGCTTCTTCCTCACCCTCGTCGGGCTGGCGTTCGGCGGGGCGCTGTCGGTGACCACGCTCGGCCTGTGGCTGCTGGCGGCGACCGTGCGCGGCGCGCTGGCGCTGGGCGCGCTGCAACGGGGCCTCGCCCGACGGCTGCTCGGCCTGGACATCGAGCAGCCGGGCGGGTCGGGCGCGCCGGGTGCGGAAGTCGGCGGCGGCAGCGGCAGCGGCGTGAGCGGGAGCAGCGCCACCGCAATCCTCGGCTGGCGCCGCGGCATCCTGCTGGACCGGACCGGCTGGCGGGCCGTCGGCTGCACCCTGTTGACACCGTTCACAGCCGTTTTCGCGTACGTCGCCGTCGTCATCGGATACATCTACGGCGTCCTGTTCACACTGCACCCGCTGCTCAAGCGCTGGAACTACAACACGGTTCACACCACCGACGGCACCACGCACCACGACTCCACACACCACGTGTCACTGGAGTTCTTCGGTTACCAGCTCGACTCCTGGCCGCGCTGGTTGATTCCGTTCACAGCCGGTTTGCTGTTGCTGGCCGTCGCACCCCTTCTCCTGCGTTACGCCCTCGGCCCGCACCGCGCCCTGTTGACCGTGCTGCTCGGCCCCGATGCCGCGACCCGTCGTATCCGCACCCTGGAGGAGACCCGCGCCCGAGCCGTCGACGACGCCGCCGCCACCCTCCGCCGTATCGAACGCGACCTGCACGACGGAACCCAGGCCCGCCTGGTAGCCCTGGCCATGCACCTCACCGTGATCCGTGAACTGGTCACCGCAGGCGCCGCCCCCGACCGCGTCCTCGCCGTCGTCGACACCGCCCGGGGCAACGCCACCCAGGCCATCACCGACCTGCGCCACCTGGTCAAGGGCATCCACCCGCCCGTACTCGACGAGGGTCTGCACGCCGCCCTCACCACCCTCGCCGCCGACAGCGCCCTCCCCGTCACCCTCACCACCGACATCGGCACCCGCCCCACCCCGGCCGTCGAGACCATCGCCTACTTCTGCGCCGCCGAACTCCTCGCCAACGCCACGAAACACGCCCGCGCCACGTCCGCCGCCGTCGACGTCACCGCCCGCGACGGCCTCCTGCGCCTGCGCGTCACCGACGACGGACAGGGCGGCGCGATGATCGGCGCAGGTTCCGGACTCACCGGCCTGCTGGCCCGGGTCCGCACGGTCGACGGCACACTGACCTGCGACAGCCCGCACGGAGGCCCTACGGTGGTCACGGTCGAACTACCCCACACCTGACCTGACCTGACCTGACCTGACCTGACCCGACCTGAACGGAGCGGATCGGCATGCGCGTCGTCATCGCCGAGGACTCGGCCCTCCTGCGCGACGGCCTGGTCCAACTGCTCCAGCTACGGGACGTAGAGGTGGCCGCGGCGGTAGGCGACGCCGAAGCGCTCCTCACCGCGGTGGCGGCACACACCCCGGACGTGGCCGTCGTGGACATCCGCCTCCCGCCCACCCAGACGGACGAGGGCGTACGCGCGGCCGTACAACTGCGCGACCGGCACCCCGAGACCGGCGTCCTGCTGTTCTCGCAGTACGTCGAGACGACCCACGCGGCCCAACTCCTCGGAAACCCGGCCGGGTTCGGATACCTCCTCAAGGAACGGGTCGTGGACATCGGGGAGTTCGTCGGCGCGCTGGAACGCATCGCGGCCGGCGGCACCGCACTCGACCCCGAGGTGGTCGCCCAACTCTTCGGCGCCGCCCGCCGATCCACCGCCCTCGACACCCTCACCCCGCGCGAACGCGAGGTCCTCGCCCTGATGGCGGAGGGCCGCACGAACCACGCCATCGCCGCCGCCTTCACGGTCTCGGAACGAGCCGTGGAGAAGCACGTGGCCAACATCTTCGCGAAGCTCGACCTGCCTCCCTCGGAGACGGGAAACCGCCGCGTGCTGGCGGTACTTCGGTACCTGGAGAACGGCCGCTGAAGTTCGGAACGCGATGCCCGATTCAGTTGCCGCTCACTGCTCCGCGGCGGATCCTGTGTGCTCGGCCGACGAGGGGGATGCCGTGGGACTCGTTCTGTTCCCGGGGGACGACGACACCAGCAGCCCGGACGTGTCCTGGTCCTGCACCGGCTTCGCCGTGTTCCGGAGATGGTTGGCGCAGGCGGAAGGGTTCGATCTCGACGAGATGCACGGCTTCGGCGGACAACGCTCCTGGAGCGATGTCCTCACGTCGCTCGCACCGTTTCTCGATCACCCCGATGGCGGTGGCCTCGATCTCTCGCCGGTCCAGTGCGCCGCGATGCTGCCGCGCCTCCAGGAGATCGCTGACCAGTTCCAGGAGCGAGGCCCGGACCCGCTCGTCCAACGGCACAGGACCGACGCCCGAAACCTGGCGGGCGTCCTGCGGTTCTGCATCGACAAGGACGTCGATCTCCTCTTCAGCTGAACCCCGTCTTCAGCTGAACCCCGCCGGCCCTACCGGCTACCGCTCAGATGCGCGAAGACCACCACGTTCCCCTGATACCCCGTCGACCGCGAATACCCGCCCCCACACGTGATCACCCTCAACTCGGGCCGCCGCGCAGCCCCGTACACCTTCTGATCGGGAAAGTGGCTCGCCTGGTACACCTCGACCGCGTCCACCGTGAACAGCGCGACGCTGCCGTCCAGCCGGTCCAGCTCGATGGTGTTGCCCTTCTTCAGGGCGCCGAGGTCGTAGAAGACGGCGGGGCCGTCGGCGTTGTCGACGTGGCCCGCGACGATCGCCGTGCCGGTCTCACCGGGGGTGGTGCCGGCCTCGTACCAGCCGGCGAGGTTCTTCCTCGCGGCCGGGGGCACGTCCAGGCTGCCGGTGCCCGTCAGTTTGAGGCCCATCAGCGGGGCGTTCACATGGATGGCCGGGATGCGGATGTGATCCGGCGGCGACGGCGGCAGCGCGCGGGCCGCGGTGCGCGCGGCGACCGGGTCGGGCCGGGCCTCGGCGGCGGACGGCTGCGGCGGGGCATGCGTCTCACTGCCGTTGGTCAGCAGCCACGCGCCCGAGCACAGGGCGACCACGGTGACGGCCCCTATCGCGGTGTTGCCGTATCTACGACGCATGGTGAACCCCTCTCCAGTAACTGGCCCCGCGCCCCCCTCCGGGCCACGAGGGGCGTCGGACCCGGAGGGGGAGGGGACATGCGGTACCGGCGGACGGACAGCGGAGGGTGTCCGTCAGAACCTGTCGCCTCTCGCCCGGCGATGCAGGAGCCAGGTACCGCCCGCGGCGGCGACGGCGAGAGCCGCCACGCCGGCCGCGGTCTGCACGGGGTCGGGGCCCAAGGCGCCGCCGACCCCCGTCTTCACACTTCCTCGCGGCTGCACCTGCTGCCGCATCGAGGCCAGCGTCACCATCAGATCGCCGCTGACCTGTCGGCCGTCCGTGCACTTCGCGACGATCTCGTACGTCCCCGGCTGCGCACTCGGCGGCACCTTGAACTGCCCGATCGCATCGCCCTCGTGCGCGCTCGGCGCCAGCATGAACGTGCCGGCGCCCACCGCGCTGGCATCACCGGCGGCCGTACCGTTGTCGCCGCACGCCGCCGTGTTCACCGTGACGTCGCCGCCCGGCACGGCGCTCGACGGGAACACCTCCAGACGGCCTCTCTCGCCGCCGTACGCCGGCGCGGTCGCGAGACCCGCGGCGGTGACGGCGAGCGCGGTGCCGGTCAGCAGACGGGCGGTACGTCGCATCGGTGCTCCTCCGAGCTGTGGTTGGCTGCCCTTCCGAGGTAAGTGGCACCGGGCCCGGCCCGCTTCCTGAGCGAGCGTCAGAATTGCGGTGAATGGGTGTCAGAAAGGGCCTCCGGCGCCCTGTCTCACCGCTGTTTCAGCAGGTCATAGGGGTACGGCCAACCCGTCCCGGAGAAGAACCCGAAGAGCGCAAGCCGCGCGTGTGAACGGGTGACCGGGCATCACCGGGCAGCGCAGGCAAGGCCGGGGCCGGCCGGGCTTGACCTCAAGAATGGTTGAGGTACCAGGCTGCCCCGCATGGATACCGACACCACCCCCATGCGCCCTCTGACCGTGACCGTCGTCATCGGCAGCAACCGCCACGGCCGCTTCGGCCCCGTCGTCGCCGACTGGCTCCTCACCCACGTCCGCGACCACCCCGGCCTCACCCTCCAGGTCGTCGACGTCGCCGACACCGACCACCTGCCCACGACCCTCGCCCCGACCCCGGAGGCGACCACCGCACTCGCCGGCATCACGCCCAAGCTGGCCGGAGCGGACGCCTTCGTCGTCCTCACCCCCGAGTACAACCACTCCTTCCCGGCCGGCCTCAAGAACCTCATCGACTGGCACTTCACCGAGTGGCGCGCCAAGCCCGTCGCCCTCGTCTCCTACGGCGGCCTCGC
This sequence comes from Streptomyces sp. NPDC058469, assembly GCF_042721125.1. Taxonomy (NCBI): domain Bacteria; kingdom Bacillati; phylum Actinomycetota; class Actinomycetes; order Kitasatosporales; family Streptomycetaceae; genus Streptomyces; species Streptomyces sp. NPDC058469. The sequence goes on along the minus strand of NZ_JBHXME010000002.1, from coordinate 91,754 downwards.
GGGCGGCCTGCGCGCGGTGGAACACCTGCGCCAGGTCTTCGCCGAACTCCACGCCGTCACGGTCCGCGACACCGTCTCCTTCCACAACGCGGGCGCGTCCTTCGACGACCGGGGCCTCCTCAAGGACCCCTCGGCCCCGGACGCGGCGGCGAAGGCGATGCTGGACCAACTGGTGTGGTGGGGCCGCGCGTTGAAGGACGCGAGGAGGGTCAGGCCGTACGACTCCCTCTGACGGCGCCACTCGATTCACCCGAACGGGAATCTGCCCCACGCCATAACAGCCGCCCCGGCGGAGCATGCATCCCGGCATGAGTGTGGACAAGGCGTACTTCACCGTCGGGGCCACCGTGTCCACGTACGACATCGACGCGGACGCGGCCGACCCGGCGCAGGACCGGCAACTCGGCGCGGCCTGGGGCGGGTTGCCGTCCGGCTGGGAGGAGGGCATCGACGCGGCGGTCGATCTGGGCCAGGCCCATCTCTACGTGTTCCGGGGCACGGAGTACGTACGCGTCCCGTTCGCCACCCAGACCGTCGACGACGGCTACCCGCTGACCACCCGCGACAACTGGTCCGGCCTCTCCTTCGACACCGTCGACGCGGTCATGAACTGGTCCGACGGCAAACTCTACTTCTTCAGCGGCACGCAGTACGTCCGCTACGACATCCCCGCCGACCGCCAGGACCCCGGTTACCCCAAGCCGATCGCCGACGGCTGGACGGGAGTCACCGCCGACTGGATCGGCGACGGCATCGACGGCGCGCTCAACCCCGGCAACGGACGGGCGTACTTCTTCAAGGGCGCCGAGTACGTGGGCATCGACTGGCACACCAAGAAGCAGGAGGACGGCTACCCGCTCACCATCACCGACCAGTGGCCCGGCCTCACCGGCCCCTACGACGCGATCTGGTCGAACGCGGCCACGGCACCACCGACCGGGGGCGGCTCGTCCAAGGCGGCCCAATTCCGGCAGTCCTACGGCGAGTTCGCCACCGCCAGTGAAACGGCGACCGGCGTCCCCGCGCTGGTCACGCTCGGCCAGGCGGCGCTGGAATCCGGCTGGGGCACGGCCGCGCCCGGCAACAACTTCTTCGGCATCAAGGCGAAGGCGACCGACCCACCCGAGACCCGTCAACTCCTCAGGACCCAGGAGGTGTTGGACCGCCCCGACGTGCAGTTCCCCGAGGTCGTCTCCGTGACACAGCGCCCCGACGGCAAGTATCTGTACGTCGTCCGCGACTGGTTCCGCGTCTACGCGACCCCCGAGGAGTCCTTCACGGCCCACGGCAACTACCTGCGGAACAACGCCCGTTACGCGCCCGCGTTCGAGCACACCGACGACCCGTACGCCTTCGCGCGGGCGGTCGCGGACGCGGGGTACGCGACCGCGACGAACTACTACGACTCCCTCGCGTCCGTGATGCGGAGCATCGGGGCCGCCACCTGAGACCACCGGTGATTCACTTATCCGGGTGAATGCCTACAAGTCGCCGTATAGGTGTCATATGACCCGGGCAGGACGAGGTCATGGGATACCAACTGGGGGATCTGGGGCGGACGTTCCGCGACCAGATGTACAACGTGCTCACCGGCGGCGACGGCAGCGTCCCGCCCGCCAAGTCCAGCTTCATCACCTGGTGCATGCCGGGACTGCCGTACCAGGAGGCGGACTTCGCGTTCGCCGCGCAGGGCATCGGTACCGGTGCCACGGCGGCGGAGGACAAGCTCCTGCTCCAGCAGGCGTACAACTTCTCCTCGCTCATCGACTTCATCCCGGACGTGACCTCGGCGTACTCGTCGGGCCGCCAGGACGGGGTGTGGCGCAACGCGAGCGGTGCCCGGCTGAGCGAGATCTACGGCCAGATCCTCAAGTTCTCCAAGGTCGTCGACGACCAGCTCACCGACGACCAGAAGGCCAAACTGGACCGGTTCCGCGGGCTGTTGCGGGTGACGCGCACGGTGAAGGACATCGTCACCGAGCAGGAGAAGCAGGTCACCGAGGACAGCCCCATGCTCAAGGCCTACAAGGCGTGCATGCAGGCGTACGTCACCGCGGCCCTGTCGTACAACAACAAGCGCATCGCCGCACAGGCCGCCGTGGGGGAGGCCGGCAAGCAGGCGGTCGCGGACTGGGCGGCCAACGCGCAGCTGTACTCGATGCAGGCGGCCGCCGCGATGGACGACTGGACGTCGAGCGGGTACCGCAACGAGGTCGAGGAGATCAACGCCTACATCGACCAGACCACCGAGAAGTCGATGCTGCTGTGGAAGCGCAACCTGGAGCGCTTCTACGAGGAGGCGAACACCAACGCGCTGGGCCCGGGCCAGTCCTTCTACTACACGACGGTCGTCCCCGGTGACTTCGCCACCTCCAACGGCTGGACCGCGTACTCGATGTACCACCAGATGGTGGACTCCCACAGCCACTACGAGACCACGTCCTGGTCGGCGGGCGGCGGCCTGAACTTCGGGCTGTGGAGCGCGAGTTCGGGCGTCACCTCCAACTCCCAGGACTACAGCGAGAACTACCGGATCGACGACTTCGCGATGTCCTTCGAGATGGCGCAGGTGCAGGTCGTACGGCCGTGGTTCTACCCGGAGTTCCTGGAGAACCGCGGCTGGGACCTGCGCAAGGGGCAGGGCTGGAACTACGACCAGATGCCGTCCGACGGCGGCAACCCGCCCGAGGGCCGCTTCATCGGCTATCCGCTCCAGGCCCTGTTCATCAGGAACCTCACCATCCACTCCGCCTCGCTGGCACAGGCGTTGCAGACCCACCAGAGCTCCGTGTCGGTCAACGCCAGTGTCGGCTGGGGCCCGTTCACCGTGAAGGGCAGCTACAGCCACTCCGAGTCGGACCAGCACTTCCACTCCGAGAACGACGGCGCGACCATCACCGTCCCCGGCATGCAGATCATCGGCTTCGTCAACCACCTGCTGGACAAGACACCCAACCTGCTCGACGGCCTCGACCCGGACCAACTGGTTTAGGGCGGCGGCGAGTTATGAGCGACATCGAAGCGGTCGACAGCGATGCGGCGGTCGGCATCGAAGCGGTATGGTCCGCGTCCCCGGTGGACGCGGCGGCCATGTTCGGCCTCGGCGCGTACTTCCGCAGCCTGCTCACCGACCCCGACCACCTGGTCGCCGTACCGGTGACGCCGGTGGTCCACCAGGACAGCATGTTCCGCTTCGGCGGCGCCCTGGACTCGGCCCGGGCCACGGTCTGGGCCGAGTTCTGCGAACTCGTCAACAGGGTCCCCACCCAACCTATTTGGGCACCCCCGGCCACCACGCACCTGTGGGGCATCTACGGCGAGGTACTCGCCGCCGACCTGGCCCGCTCCACCCTCACCCCCGAGGAACACCAGCGCTACGACACGGCAGTCGACTACCTCTACGACGTCGGCGCCGACGGAGTCTTCGTCCCCTCACCCGCCCTGCGCGACTACCGAACTGCCCGCCAGGCCTGGCTCCGGGCCGACACGGACTACCACCAGGCGGAACAAGCGGCGGCCATGTCGACCGACCCGGCAGCGCGCGACCACTGGACCCACGTCGACGAACCCCGGCTTCGCCAGGCCAGGGACGACGCGATGGACGCCTGGCAGACCGCAGGCCACAAGGCCGAGGTCGAGGACGCCCTGCGCGAGACCTCCGAACTCGCCTCGAAGGCACCCTCCAGCATCTGGAAACGGCACCGCGACACCTTCAACCCCAACCTCCCCGACCAGTACACGACCGCCCCCAACGGCACCCGTTTCGCGCCCACTTACTACTCACCGGACGGCGCCCTGGACGACCCCTGGTCGAGAGTCGTGCTCCCGGAGGAGATGCTCCGCACCCTGGCCGCCCAGGCGCCCCCGGAACTCAAGTCGGCGTTCGGCGACCGCGCCACCGACGACACGGTCTTCTCCCTCGCCTTCGAATACCGGGTGGTGTCCGTCGTCCGCCCCTGGCTGGACCCGCCGATGGAACTCTTCGGGTCCCGCGCCTGGCGCCTCTCGACGGGCGTCGCCCCGCTGAGCGACGGCGCCACCCCGCCGCACGGCCGCTGCCCGGCGTACGTCGAATCGGTCGCCCTGGCCCGCAACATCGAGTTGATCCGCCAGGCCGTCGGCTACACGGAGACCCCGGGCGAGACCACCCTCCACGGCACCTGGACCCTGGACCTCGACAACGGCATCGCGGGCGGCGACATGAACACCGCCGACCTCTGGTGGGAGTGGATGACGGAGACGACCGCCCAGTTGGTGCCCAGCTCCCACGCCGGAATCGTCAACCTCGGCCAGGTCGACTACGACGACTTCGACGGCCACCGCCTCTCGACCCTCACCTACGGCACGACACCGCTCAGCGGCAACCCGAACGCGAGCAACCAACTGGTCACCGGGGACGTGTTCGCCGTACGGACGACGGAGGGCCGGTTCGCCAAGGTGCTGGTGGTCCAGTACGGCTACGACCTCCAACTGCGCTGGGTGGCCTACCAGCAGGCCGGCTCGGCGATGCAGAGCAGTGTCACCGCGCCGGACGACGTGTTCCTCGCCGGGTTCGTGTGCCGACAGCTGCCGAAGAGCCCCGATCCGGACCCGGCGCTGACATGGTGAACCCCGAACTCGCCGTCCATGGCTTCGTGTTGCTGGGTACGGACACTGTGTACGCCGTCCACACGCCCACGTTCACCGCCCCCTGCGACTTCCAGGCCGCCCTGCGGGTCACCCTGGACACGGACACCTACCGCACGGCCCGGAAGCGCTACGGCACGTCGGCACTGTTCACGGTCAGCCCACGGACCCTCCTCCTCGAGGACCTTGAGCCGGGCGCGTCCTTCCCCGCAGACCTGTACTTCGGCCGCTTCGGGAGGGACGGCGAGTTGTTGGGGGAGACGAGGATCGAGATCGAGGAGAGGGTGTACTTCGGGCACGTGGGCGAACCTCCGGCCGGGCCCCTCGCGTTGCGGTACGTCCTCTTCGGCCGCGAACAGCTCTACCTGGCCCACGCCCTCACCGGTCCACCGGACTTCGACCAGATCCTGACCGCTCAACTCGCGGGGGAGTGGCTGGCGTTGGGCGTCGCGGGGGAGGCGGCAGCGCGCACGGTGACGATCCCGAACCGGCCGGACGACCTGGCAGGCCGCCTGCGACCGGGCGAGCAATTCACGGCTGAGGGCACGGAGTTGCAGGTGCTGGCCGAGGTGTACCTGGAGACGGCAGACCTGGCGGAAGAGGCCTAACGCGTCAGCCGCAGCGACAGCCCGTCGAGGACGACATCGAGGCCGTAGGTGAACTTGCTGTCGCGCAGGGCCACCGGGTCGGTGATCGTGGCGGCCGACTCGGCGTAGGAACCGGCGAGATGGGCGTGGCCGGCCGCTGCCTGCTGGGCGGCCGGCATCAGCCGGGCGATGAACTCGGCCTCGCTCTCCCCGGATCGCGCGACAGTGGTGAGCCAGGCGGCCTCGGTCGTGCTCATCCCGATCGTGTACGACAGCACGGCGTCGATCGCGCCGCTCGGCTCGGGGAATCCGACGGTTGTGAACAGTGCGGCGAGCCGTTCGGTGAAGGACATGAGGTTGGGGCCGAGGTAGGCGAGGCCGGCCTGTCCGAGCACCGAGGACAGCCAACGGTGCCGTAGCGCGGTCGTACGGAAGGAGGCGGCGGCCTCGGTGACGGCGGCGCGCCAGTCGGCGGCGTCCGCGTCCGGGACGTGGATCTCGGCGGCGACCTCGTCGACGGCCAGTTCCATCAGCTCGTCCTTGGTCGCGACATGCCGGTAGAGGGAGGTCGCGCCGGCGTTGAGGCGCGCGCCGAGCTTGCGCATGCTCAGGGCCTCGATGCCGTCGGCGTCCAGCATCGCGATCGCCTCGCGGACGATCGCGTCCCGGCTGAGCGCGGGCTGGTCGGGCGAGCGCTGCTCACGGGCCCACACGGAGGGGATGGGGTTCGGCGTCGGCGTGGACTTCGTCGTCGGCTTCGTCCTGGCGGCCATGGGCGCTCCTTCATGCCTTCCTGCGTACGTCGTTCGCATCCAGCGTACAGAGTTCAAGGGTTGCGCACACCGTTCCGTCGTGCGTACAGTGTGCGCATCGAAGGAACGGTGTACGCAAGGAGTCGCTCGATGACTGTGAAGGGAAGCCCCATGGAGACCCGAAACCCCCGGCGCTGGTGGATCCTCGTCGTGCTGTGCCTCAGCTCGCTGGTGCTGGTGGTCGACAGCATGGTGCTGACCGTGGCGGTCCCGTCGATGACCGAGAGCATCGGGGCGAGCGCCCAGGACACCCAGTGGATCCTCGACTCCTACATCCTGGTCTTCGCCGGCCTGCTGCTGACCTCCGGCAGCCTCGGTGACCGCTTCGGCCGCCGGAAGGTGATGCTGATCGGCCTGGTGCTGTTCGGGGCGGCCTCACTGGCGGCGACGTTCTGCGCGAACCCCGGCGAGGTGATCGCCGTACGGGTGGCGATGGGGGTGGGCGGCGCGCTGATCATGCCGTCGACGCTCTCGATCCTCATCACGGTCTTCGACGCGGACGAACGCGGCAAGGCGATGGCTGCGTGGGGTTCGGTGTCGATGCTCGCCCTGGTCGGCAGTCCGGTGCTCGGCGGCGTACTGATCGACCACTTCTCGTGGCACTCCATCTTCTTCCTCAACGTGCCGGTCGTGGCGCTCGCCCTGGTGGCCGGTGTGACGCTGATGCCGGAGTCCAAGGGCCCCTGGCAGAAGCCGGATCCGCTGGGCGCGGTGCTGTCGGCGGTCGGTATGACGGCCCTGATCTGGTGGATCATCGAGATCCCGCAGCACGGCGCGTTCGAGGGCCGAGCGCTGGTCACCCTGGTCGTGGCGGTGGTGGGGCTGGCCGGGTTCGTGATCTGGGAGAACGTGACGCCGACCCCGATGGTCCCCCTGGTCCTCTTCAAGAGCCGTAATTTCAGCGGGGGTTCGCTCTCCCTGACGCTGGTCCAGATAGGCAACGGCGGCCTGCTGCTGGTCCTCACGCAGTACCTGCAGTTCGTGCTCGGTTACTCGCCGGTGAAGGCGGGAATGGCCTTCGTCCCGCTGGCGGTCACCGCGCTGGTCGGCAACGCGGCGGGTGCCAAGTTCACGACGAGGTACGGCCACCGCTACCTGATCCTGGCGGGCATGCTGGTGATGGCCTCCTCCTTCGCTCTGCTCACGACGGTCACGGCCGACACGGGCTTCACCGTCCCGGCGGTCGCTCTCGGCCTCCTGGGCCTGGGCGCGGGCCTCGCGATGCCGGCGGCGGTGGGCGCGCTGATGGGCACCATCCCCGAGGACAAGGCGGGCGTCGGCTCGGCCCTCAACGACACGATCCAGCAAGCCGGTACGGCCCTGGGCATCGCGATCCTCGGCTCCCTCCTGTCGAGCGGCTTCGCGGACGAGATGCCTTCCGGTACGTCCGATGAGGCTCGCCACTCGATCGGCGGGGCGCTGGCGGCGGCGCACGGGGACGCGGGGTTGGTCCGGGCGGCCCGGGAGGCGTTCACGAACGCCATGTCAACGACCTTTATGGTCAGCGCGGTTGGGGTCGTGGCGGCGGCGGTGCTGGCGGCGGTGGTGATGCGGGACGGGAAGCGGGAAGAGCCGGTGACCGAGGCCCAAGAGGAGTCGGCGGAGCGGGAGTTGGCCGCCTGACCCGGGCGGACCTCAACTCGCCCGGCGGACAAGGCCGTTGCCCACTGCGGGCGACGGCCTTGTCGTGTTGCCGTAGGCAGGTGTCGGTCGAGGTCGGATGTGCGGATTGCGCTCGTAGGAACGCGCGGTGTCGGGAAAATCCTCTGGAATGACGTTGCTCATGAAATCCCGCCACAGGACACGGAGCAGGTAGCTCTCCACGGGACCTTCGAAGAGGTCGTACCGCGTCCGCGGCCGATGACCGTGAGGACGGCCCACCGACGGTCGTCCTCACGGGGGATCAGGAAGCACATGTCGGCGTCACCCTGACTTCACGCCCACGCCGGCTCCAGGATGTACGCAACCGTCTCCAGGAGACGCACGCTACTGCTCCCAGCATTTGACACCTCCACCGAGGATGGCCGCGGCGCTGGCAACGGCTCCCGGATAGCCGGCCCAGTATCCTGCGCGAAGTATGGACTGGAGGTTCCGGTCGGCGGCGGAGAACCAACACCAATGATCACCGGAGTCACCAGGGAGCCCGCGGCATGACCGGCACCACGGAGGCCCTTGGCGGCTCGGCTGCAGTCGACGATGCGGCACGAAGTGTCACGCGCCCGTTCTACGTGTACGCCGTGCTCTCCAACACGCTGTTCCAGCGCGGCGTATTCGTCATCTTCCTTTATCAGCGCGGCTTCTCCGTCGGGCAAGTGGCCCTACTGCAGACACTGCTCTACCTGGTCAGCGGACTTGCGGAGTTGCCGACGGGAGTCATCGCCGACCGAATCGGCAGGCGTGCCAGCATCGTGATCGGCCAGGTGCTGATAGCTGGATGCCTGCTCGGTCAGGTGGCGTTCTCCAACTACTGGGTGTTCCTGGCGCTGTTCCTCGGGCAGGGCGTGGGCATGGCATGTGTGTCCGGTTCGGACACCGCCCTGCTGTACGACCTGCTCGTGCGTCGTGGTGCAACGGCCGGCTACGTCAAGATCAAGTCCCGGTTCACCATGCTCGGGACGGTCACCTCGGGAGCCGCCATCGTCCTCGGCGGCCAACTGCAGCAGATTTCCTGGGGAGTCGTCTACGTCGGTTCGGCGGCGTGCCTCGTCCTGGCCATGGTGGTGCTGATGTCAGGGGTGCCCGAGATCCGCGGCGCGGACGCGGTGGACGAACAGGACGGAGCCGAGGAGCACGGCGACGCCACGGCATGGCGGGCGATGCTTCGGGTCGCCACGCCGGCGCTCGTGACGCTTGTCGTGGTGTCCGGATTGATGCATGCGACGTTGACGCCGTACATCATTTTTACGCAGAAGACCCTCTCCGATCAGGGAGCGGGCACCGCGTTGGTCAGCGTGGTCATAGCGGCGGGATTCTTCGCCGGCGGGCTCACTCCGCTGCTGTCGGACCGCGCGGACCGGCGCATCGGGTATCGGGTCATCGTCCCGGTGTCGCTCCTGACGCTCGCCGTGGCGCTCGGCCTCAGCGGCCTCGGCCTTGTCCGGGTCACCATCGCCGCGTTCCTGGCCCTGGTCGGGATTCCCGAGATCACCGCCGTGATCGTGGACAACGTGTTCAACGAGGCCGTGCCGTCGCGCCACCGGGCGAGCCTGCTGTCGATGATCGCATTCGTGGAGTCGGCGCTCATCGGCATCGGCTATCTCGTCCTCGGCGCGCTCATGGACGGGCTGGGCTCCAGTGTGGGCATGGCCACCTACGCCGCGGTCCCCCTGCTGGCGTGTCTCCTGTGGCTCCCGGTGCTCTTCCGAGGGGCACGGGTGACCACCGAGACCAAGAAGCCCGCCGACCAAAAGGCGTCCTGAAACAGACCATCTCGCGCAACGTCCTGCCCGATGGCAGAGGCGCTGCTCGTTGACATGGCGCTCCCAGCCGGCGACGGACCTGTCATCGCGACGATCAGCGCCAAACGGGACGGGAAGAATCGCGCCACTGAGAAAACCTCATGGAGCACCATGCCCGATTCACCGGTCGCCGGAAGCGCTGCCAAGAGTCTGAGGTCCGTCCCTTTCTGCCTACTTGCTGATGATGGTCTGGTCGATGTCGAGCCAGCCGTCCTTGGCGGTGATCCGAACCCCGGAGGCGATGAGGTCGGACGGGTTCGTGTATTCCGCCCTGTTGGTCTCCGAGCTGGGCGGCAACGCCGTACCGCACGGCTGTCTGCGGGACCGCCTGTTCCGCGTCGAACTCACCCTCACCGAACGCGCCGTACGCATCGCGGTGTCCGACCCGAAGGGCGAGTTACGGCCGAGCCTCCGCGAGGTCACCGAGGACGACCTGTTCGGGCGTGTGCGAGTTGGACGTCGTACGGCACCACTCACACGGCCCGCTCCACGCAGACCAGTTGATCCCGCTCGTCCCATGACTCGGTGACGGCGAAGCCGAACCGTTCGTACAGGGCGATGGCCCCGGTCCGCCGTTTCCACACCGACAACCGCACGGCGTTGGACGACCCGGCCGCTCGGAACGTCACCCCACGTCGACCGCACTCCACGCCGCGCCCACCGCGCCGTACTCCGAACTCCCCGCCCCGTAGAGGTCCTTCGCCGCGTTGAGCGTCGCCGTACGGGCCCCGGCGTAGTTCGTCGAGGACGTCATGTAGACCGTCAACGCCCGGTACCAGATCGCCCCGAGCTTGTCCCGGCCGATGCCGCTCACCGAAGTACCGTTGCAGGTGGGGGAGTTGTAGCTGACGCCGTTGATGGTCTTCGCGCCGCTGCCTTCCGCGAGGAGATACGCGAAGTGGTTCGCGATGCCCGACGAGTAGTGGACGTCCAGATTCCCCACCGACGAATTCCAACAGTCCGCCGAATTACCGTCCTTGGACGGCTGGTCCATGAACCGCAGTGCCGCCTTGCCGAAGCCGGAGCGGACGATCTTCTCGCCGATCAAGTAGTCCCCGAGATCGGAGGAGTTGTTGGCGTACCACTCCACCAGGGTGCCCATGATGTCGGAGGTCGCCTCGTTGAGCCCGCCGGACTCGCCCGAGTACGTCAGCGCCGCCGTCTTGGACGTCACGCCGTGCGTCATCTCGTGCCCGGCGACATCCAGCGCCACCAGCGGACCGAGCTGCGTCCCGTCACCGTCGCCGTACGTCATGCAGAAGCAACTGTCGTCCCAGAAGGCGTTGTTGTAGCCGTTTCCGTAGTGGACGCGGTTGTACGAGCCCTTGCCGTCGCCCGCGATGCCGTTCCGGCCGTGGACGTTCCTGTAGTAGTCCCAGGTCTCGTTCGTGCCGTACTGCGCGTCGACCGCCGCCGACGAACGGTCCGAACTCGCCCCCGTGCCCCAGTGGTTGTCGGCGTCCGTGAATACCGTGGACGGCGCACGGCTGATGCAGATGCCGAGGATGCACAGGTCGGTCTTGTTCGCCGCGTCACCGGTGTACGTCCCGCCGCGCGTCGCGTCCGTCAACTGGTACGTCGATCCCGACAGCGTCGTCTGCAAGGGCACCGTGCCGCTGTACAGCGACTTACCGTCACCCGTCGCCGTCTCCACGCTGTCCCAGGCGTCGATCTGGGCGCCGGTGCGGGCGTCGGTCAGCACCGTGCGGGCGACCGGGTTGCCGAGCGAGTCCTTGGCGGCCACGTTGGTGCGCCAGGCGAGCTTCGGGGTGCCGTGCAGGGCGTCGACTATCAGCTGGGGCTTGGCGGTTACCCCCTTCAGCACCTCGCCGAGATTCACCGCCCGCAGCGCGTTCACCGCCAGGTCCGCCGCCTTGGGTGCGGCCACCTTCGGCGTCACGGACGACAGGGATATGGAACTCCGGGTCGCGCGGTCGGCACTCCGATAGTTGCCGTTCGGGGCCAGGTGGACCACGAAGTCGCCGCCGAGCACGGGGAGTTGGCGGTACGTACGGTCGTAGCGGACGTGCTGGGTGCCGTCCGCGTCGACGATCACGTCGCGAACGGACGTGTCCTCAGCGGCCGTAAGGCCCAAGCCCGCGGCGTGGGCCACCAGCGCGGAGGCGGCGTTCGCGATCGCGCCGGCCCGGGTCGGCCGGTCGGCCGCGTGGGCGGTGGGGGCGAGGGTGGCGGCCAACAGGGTCGCGGCACCGGCCGCGACACCGGCCGTGGCGAGACGGGAACCTCGGATGTGCCGTGTCCGACTCATCGGTCTCCTCAGGAACGCAAGTGGGGGGCGTGGGGGCTGCGTTGATGTTGAATGAGATTTAAGGGGGCATGACATGCCGTGTCCAGAGCGCGTACATCGCCTGATGTGAGGGGTGAGAATCGGTTCTGCGGGGCTTCCGTAGAGACCGCAGAGGTCAGTGGAGACCTCAGAAGGAGGAAAGAAGGAGAACGATGACGAGCCTCCCCTTCTTCGTCTACGGCACCCTCCGCCCCGGCGAGCCCAACCACGACCTCTTCCTGCGCGGCCGCACGGACTCCGAGGAACGGGCACGACTCCACGACGCAGCCCTCTACGACGGCCCCGGCTACCCGTACGCAGTCGAGGCCCCCGGCTCGGTGGTCGTCGGCGAACTCGTCACCGCACGCCCCGAGGCCTACCCCCAACTCCTCATGGCCCTGGACCGGCTTGAGGACTACGCCCCCGGCGACCCGCGCAACCTCTACGAGCGCGTCGAACGCCGGGTGACCCGGGACGCCGACGGCACGGCCGTACGCGCCTGGGTGTACCTGGCCGCCCCCTCCGTCACCGCCCGCCTCCGCACCCACGGCGAGCTGATCGAGGGCGGCGACTGGCCGGGCCGCCGCTGAACCGTCGCCGAACGGGGCTCAGTTGGCGGCGGCGAGCGCCCGGGTGACCCCTGTCTCCTTCGGCCCGAGGAAGTGCGGATCGGGATGGAACATCACGTCCAGCGCCGCCTTGCCCGCCGCGAAGACCTCGCGGGTGCCGCCGTAGTACCAGGTCGCGTCGTGCGTGTCGTCGACACCGACGCCGTACGAGTCGACGCCCGCCGCGTCGCACAGCGCGACCGCCCGCCGGATGTGGAAGTTCTGGCTGATGAGCACGGCCTTGTCGACGCCGAAGATCTTCTTGGCGCGGACACAGGAGTCCCAGGTGTCGAAACCGGCGTAATCGGTCACCACGCGCGCGCGTGGCACCCCGTGCTTCGCCAGATAGACGCGCATCGCGTCCGGCTCGTCGTAGTCCTTGCGGCTGTTGTCGCCGGTCACCAGGACGACCTTCACCCGGCCCTCCCGGTACAGCGTCGCCGCCGCGTCCAGCCGGTGCGCGAGATACGGCGACGGCTCGCCGTCCCACAGCCCGGCGCCGAAGACCACGGCCACATCGGTGCGCGGCGCGTCCTGAAGGGTCCTGAGCCGATCGGCTGTCGACACCCACAGCCAGGTCGCCGGAAGCAGCGCGAGGACACAGCCCAGGGCCACCCCCTGCACGAGCTGCCGCCATCCCGCACGCGTGCGTGGCAGTCGCGGTCGGCGAAGTCTCGGGCGACGCATCAGACGTATCAAAGGGGGCCCCTCCGCGTTCGGTGTCGACAGTCACAGACGCTCTGTAACGCGCTCCGGTTCGCCGCCCGCAGTGTGACCGGCTTCACTGCGAGTCAGGAAACCGCAGGTCACGTCGCCTCACACACCCCCCGCACCCCACCGTGAACCCCCGGAAAACCTCCGTCATTCCGGTGCAACGGGACGGCAACCTCCCACCGCCACCATCACTCCATGACGGCGTCGAACCACCCTCGCGACGAGTCCACCCTCGACAGTACGGCGCATCTCATGGACCGGATCAGCAGCCAGCTCGCCGACCAGCTCAGCCTCGTCTCCCTGAACGGCACCAGGCGACCCGTCCCGCCCGCGCTCGTCCTGGTGGCCCACGGCAGCCGCGACCCACGCGCCCTGAGCACCGTACGGGCCCTCGTGGCACGCGTCCGAGACCTGCGCCCCGGCCTCCCCGTCCACCTGGGCCACATCGAACTGAACGAGCCCCGCCTCCCGGACACCCTCACCCAACTGGCCACCGCGGAAGCCGTCCTGGTCCCCCTCCTCCTGGCCCGCGGCTACCACGTCAAGCAGGACATCCCGGAGATGGCCGCGAAGGCCCGGGCACGCACGCGCGTGGCGGCCCCTTTGGGCCCGCACCCCCTCCTCGTAGAGACCCTCTACGACCGCCTGGTGGAGGCTGGTTGGCGCACGAGGATGGACACCCAGACCCGGCGAGCAAGCGCCGTGGTACTGGCAGCGGCAGGCTCCCGCGACCCGGAGTCAAAGCTGGACACCCACCGCACGGCCCAGCTCCTCGCGGACCGCCTGGGTGTCCCCGTAGTCCCCGCCTACGCCTCGGCGGCGACCCCCACGGTCTCCGAGGCGGTCCGCGCCCTGACAGCCCGAGGCCGCCACAGGGTGGCAGTGGCGTCCTGCTTCACGGCCCCGGGCCGCTTTGCGACCCAGTGCGCGGAAGAGGCCCCCTGGATCGCGTCGACCCCACTGGGAGCCCACCCCGCGATGGCCCGCCTGGTACTCCACCGCTACGACCAGGCACTCGCGACCCCGGTGGCGACGAAACCGGAGTTGGCGTCGGCTTAAAACGCGGCCAAGGGCGGTTGCCCAAGGGGCGCGGGGAACTGCGCGACCGGCCACAACGCACCCGCACTCGCCCCCAAGCCGCACCAGGCAAACGCATACGCGCCCCGCAACTCCCGAATTGTCACTGCTGCCGCTTACTGTCGAACCATGGAAGGCACCGCAGGTACGCGCACCGCAGCACCTCACCCCTACGACCCGACGTCAGTCGCCCGCTGGGCAACCGAGCCCGACAAACGCCCCGGCCGCACCGCCTTCCAGCGCGACCGCGCCCGCGTACTGCACTCCGCCGCCCTACGCCGCCTCGCAGGCAAAACCCAGGTGGTCACTCCAGGAACCCGCAGTCAGGCCTGGGACGCCAGCCCCCGCACCCGCCTCACCCACTCCCTGGAGTGCGCCCAGGTAGGCCGTGAACTCGGCGCAGCCCTCGGCTGCGACCCCGACCTCGTCGAAGCGGCCTGCCTCTCCCACGACCTCGGCCACCCGCCCTTCGGCCACAACGGCGAACAGGCACTGAACGAATTCGCCGACGACTGCGGCGGCTTCGAGGGCAACGCCCAGTCCCTGAGGCTCCTCACCCGCATCGAACCGAAGCGCTTCGTAAGAAGCGACACGACAGGCGAGATGGTGAGCGTCGGCCTCAACCTCACCCGTGCCGCCCTCGACGCCGCCACCAAGTACCCCTGGCCGCGCGGAGGGCACCCCACCGACCCCAAGTCCCCCAAGTTCGGCGTCTACGACGACGACAGACCCGTGTTCGACTGGGTCCGCAAGGGCGCCCCCGGCACGCGCACGTGCTTCGAGGCCCAGGTCATGGACTGGTCGGACGACGTGGCGTACTCGGTGCACGACGTCGAGGACGGCCTGCACGCGGGCCACATCGACCCGAACTGCCTGCACGCCGAACCGGAACGCCAAGAGATCTTCAAGGTGGCCATCGGCCGCTACGTCCCCGCGGACACGGCCCCCGACGAACTTGCCGAGGCGCTGGACCGGCTCCAGAACCAGCCGTGGTGGCCGCACGGCTACGACGGTTCGGCCGTCGCGCAGGCCCGCCTCAAGGACGCCACCAGCCAGCTCATCGGCCGCTTCTGCCTGGCCGCCGAGTCCGCCACGCGCGCGGCGTACGGCACCGGCCGCCTCACCCGCTACGACGCCGAACTCGTCGTACCGCACGAGGCACGGCTGGAGTGCGCGGTCCTCAAGGCGGTCGCCGACCGGTACGTCATGCAGCGTGCCGAGCAGGAGCGCATCCGCGCCGACGAGCGCGTCGTGGTCGCCGAACTCGCCGAGGTGCTCACGACGCGCGCGCCCGACGGTCTGGAGCCGCAGTTCCGCGCCCAGTTCGACGAGGCGCCCGACGACCGCGCGCGCAAGCGTGTGATCGTCGATCAGATCGCCTCACTGACGGACGCTTCGGCGCGGTCCCTTCACGCTTACCTCACGTCCATCGGGCACAGTGACGCGAAACAAGCCCGAATGTGACCCTCCGTGGCCTGATCGGGCCACACCCCCTTCCCCCATCACACTGCGTGCGGGACGCTCGCATATGGCGGCACCATAACGAGGAGGCATCAAGTGGTCGACGCGGATCAGACGTTCGTCATCATCGGAGGAGGCCTGGCCGGCGCCAAGGCGGCCGAGACGCTCCGAGCGGAGGGCTTCACCGGCCGCGTGATACTGATCTGCGACGAACGCGACCACCCGTACGAGCGCCCGCCGCTGTCCAAGGGCTACCTCCTCGGTAAGGAGGAGCGCGACAGCGTCTTCGTACACGAACCCGCCTGGTACGCGCAGAACGACATCGAGCTGCACCTCGGCCAGACCGTCGACGCCATCGACCGTACGGCGAAGACGGTGCGCTTCGGAGACGACGGCACCCTTGTCCGCTACGACAAGTTGCTCATCGCCACCGGCTCCGAGCCCCGTCGCCTCGACATCCCGGGCACGGACCTCGCGGGCGTCCACCATCTGCGCCGCCTCTCGCACGCCGAGCGCCTCAAGAACGTCCTGGCGTCCCTGGGCCGGGACAACGGCCATCTGGTGATCGCCGGCGGCGGCTGGATCGGCCTGGAGGTCGCGGCGGCGGCCCGGGAGTACGGCGCCGAGGTCACCGTCGTGGAACCGTCCCAGACCCCGTTGCACGGCGTCCTCGGCCCCGAACTGGGCCAGCTCTTCGCCGACCTGCACGCCGAGCACGGCGTCCGATTCCACTTCGGCGTCCGGCTCACCGAGATCGTCGGCCAGGACGGCATGGTGCTGGCCGCCCGCACCGACGACGGCGAGGAGCACCCCGCGCACGACGTCCTCGCGGCCATCGGCGCGGCCCCGCGCACCGGGCTCGCCGAGGCGGCCGGCCTGGAGCTGGCCGACCGCGCGCACGGCGGCGGCATCGCCGTCGACGAACGGCTGCGCACCTCCGACCCCGACATCTACGCGGCCGGTGACGTGGCCGCCTTCCACCACGCCCTCTTCGACACCCGGCTGCGGGTGGAGCACTGGGCGAACGCCCTCAACGGCGGCCCGGCGGCGGCCCGCGCGATGCTCGGCAAGGACATCACCTACGACCGCGTGCCCTATTTCTTCTCCGACCAGTACGACATGGGTCTGGAGTACTCCGGCTGGGCGCCCCCGGGCTCCTACGACGAAGTGGTGATCCGGGGAGACGCGGGCAAGCGCGAGTTCATCGCCTTCTGGCTGAAGGAGGGCCGCGTGCTGGCCGGGATGAACGTGAATGTGTGGGACGTCACAGAGCCCATCCAGCAGCTGATCCGCTCCAGGACCCAGGTGAACACCGAGGCGTTGGCGGACCCACACGTTCCGCTGGACAGCTTGAGCTCCTAGAGGTCCTGGGCGTCACTGGTGTCAGTCCGGCCCCGTAGAATTCACGCGTGGCAGGACGGATCAACGACGAGGACGTGAAGGCGGTTCGGGACGCGGTCCCGATCGACGCCGTGGTGTCCGAGTACCTCCAGTTGCGCAACGCGGGCGGCGGAAACCTGAAAGGCCTCTGCCCCTTCCACGACGAGAAGTCGCCGTCCTTCCAGGTCAGCCCCAGCAAGGGACTCTTCCACTGCTTCGGCTGCCAGGAGGGCGGCGACACCATCACGTTCGTGATGAAGGTCGACCACCTCACCTTCTCGGAGTCGGTCGAGCGCCTGGCCGCCCAGGCCGGCATCACGCTGCGGTACGAGGAGGGCGGGTACAACCCCGCCAATCAGCGCGGCGAGCGCATCCGCCTGGTCGAGGCCCACAAGGTCGCCGCCGATTTCTACGTGGAGCAGCTCGCCGTCAGCCCCGAGGCGGACACCGGCCGCAAGTTCCTCGCCGAGCGCGGCTTCGACCAGTCCGCCGCCGAGCACTTCTCCGTCGGCTACAGCCCGCAGGGCTGGGACCACCTCACCAAATACCTCCGCGGCAAGGGCTTCAGCGACAAGGAGATCCTTCTCTCCGGCCTCGCCCAGGAGGGCCGCCGCGGCCCCATCGACCGCTTCCGCGGCCGCCTGATGTGGCCGATCCGCGACATCGGCGGCGAGGTCGTCGGCTTCGGCGCGAGGAAGCTCTACGAGTCGGACAACGGCCCGAAGTACCTCAACACGCCCGACACCGCGATCTACAAGAAGTCGCAGGTCCTCTACGGCATCGACCTCGCGAAGAAGGACATCGCCAAGTCCAGCCGCGCGGTCGTCGTCGAGGGCTACACGGACGTCATGGCCTGCCACCTCGCCGGAGTCACCACCGCCATCGCCACCTGCGGCACGGCCTTCGGCGGCGACCACATCAAGATCCTCCGCAGGCTGCTGATGGACAACGGCAGCGCGCGCGTGATCTTCACCTTCGACGGCGACGCGGCCGGCCAGAAGGCGGCCCTGCGCGCCTTCGAGGACGACCAGAAGTTCGCCGCCGAGACGTACATCGCGATCGCCCCGGACAACATGGACCCCTGCGAGCTGCGCCTCGCCAAGGGCGACGCGGCGGTCGCCGACCTGGCCGAACCCCGCACCCCGCTCTTCGAGTTCGCGCTCCGCCAGATCGTCGTCCGCTACGACCTCGACACCCCCGCAGGCCGCGCCTCCGCCCTGGACGAGGCCGCCCCCATCGTCGCCCGCATCAAGAACACCGGCGCCCAGCACGAGGTCGCCGTCCAGCTCGCCGGCATGCTCGGCATCATGGACACCCAGTTCGTGGTCAAGCGGGTTGCCCAGCTGGCCCGTTGGGCCCGCGACCGCGGCGGCAAGGGCCCGGCACCGACGCGCGGCGCCGACCGGCAGCAGTACGACACCACCCCCCGCACCGCCACCGGAGGCCCCGCCCTCACCCTCCGCAACCCGGTCTTCGCCACCGAACGCGAACTCCTCAAACTCGCGCTCCAGCGCCCCGAGTTGGTCTCCCCGGCCTTCGACGCGTACGGCGTCGACGAGTTCACCGCCCCGCCCTACGCGGCCGTACGCGAGGCGATCATCGAGGCGGGCGGCGCCGAGTACGGCCTCCGGGACGCCCAGGACTATCTGGTCCGGGTCCGTGAGGCGGCACCGGACGACGCGGTCCGCGCGATGGTCACCGAGCTGGCCGTCGAGGCGATCCTGCGCCGCACGGTCGACGAGAACTACGCGGGCGAGCAGCTGGTCACCGTCCGCCGAAGAGCCGTGGTACGCCGGATCGGCGACATCCAGGGCGCGCTCACCCGCCTCGGCAGCCACGGAGACTCGGCCGAACTGGCCGCCGTACAGAACGAGTTGTGGGTACTTCAGCAGTACGACCAGGCACTCCAGGTGCGCGGCGCCACAGCGCTCTGAGCGCGTAGTTACGGAACGGACTCAAAAAGTCACCGCACGCCCCTCGTGGCGGCGATGTGTCGTACTCCACACTGGGTTCCGGTGCCTGAGTCCTCGGAGCGCGGCCGATCCGTCCCCAGCGGGTCCCACACCCCCGCGGTTCCGCTCATCGAGTACGGGACGGACAGCGGTGAGGCCGCCGACTCCGCCCCCGAAGTACCGCTGCCGCACTCCTTGGCAGCGATCATCCTGGAGGTCGCCCCCGTGCAGACCCAGACCCTCGACCAGACCGAGACCAGCACGACGGACGGCGCGGAACCGGAAGCGGAGACCGATGTCCTCGCGACCGTCCCCCCGCAGAGCCGTGCCGCGCACCACCCCGAAACCGCGGAGCCGGAACGCCCGCCCGAGCTCGAAGAACCGACGGCCGAAGCGGTGGAGACCGCCGAGGCCCCCGAGCCCGACGTACGGCCCCGCAGCCGGGTCGCCGCCGACAACGGCGCACCCTCCTCGGACCTGTTCCGCCAGTATCTGCGCGAGATCGGCCGCATCCCCCTGCTCACCGCGGCCGAGGAGGTCGAACTGGCCCGCGGTGTGGAGGCCGGCCTGTTCGCCGAGGAGAAGCTCGGCGGCGCCACCGACCTGGACAGCCAACTCGCCCTCGACCTGGACAAGTTGGTCGTCATGGGTCGGATGGCCAAGCGCCGCCTGATCGAGGCGAACCTGCGGCTCGTGGTGTCCGTCGCCAAGCGGTACGTCGGGCGCGGGCTGACCATGCTCGACCTCGTCCAGGAGGGAAACCTGGGCCTGATCAGGGCAGTTGAGAAATTCGACTACGCCCGCGGCTACAAGTTCTCGACGTACGCGACCTGGTGGATCCGCCAGGCCATGTCCCGCGCCCTCGCCGACCAGGCCCGCACCATCCGCGTCCCGGTGCATGTCGTCGAGCTGATCAACCGCGTCGTCCGCGTCCAGCGGCGGATGCTCCAGGAGCGCGGCTACGAGCCGACCCCGGAAGAGGTGGCCGACCACCTCGACCTCGCCCCCGAACGCGTCAGCGAGGTCCTGCGCCTGGCCCAGGAACCGGTCTCGTTGCACGCGCCGGTGGGGGAGGAGGACGACGTTGCCCTCGGCGACCTGATCGAGGACGGCGATGCCACGAGCCCCGTGGAGTCGGCCGCGTTCATCCTCCTCAGGCAGCACCTGGAGGCCGTCCTGTCGACGCTGGGGGAGCGCGAGCGCAAGGTCGTACAGCTCAGGTACGGCCTGGCGGACGGGCGTCCGCGCACGCTGGAGGAGATCGGGCGGATCTTCGGGGTGACCCGGGAGCGGATACGGCAGATCGAGTCCAAGACCCTGAACAAGCTGCGGGACCACGCTTTTGCGGATCAGCTGAGGGGCTATCTGGACTGATGCCGGGCGCGGGTCCGGTGGGGGTTGGTCGCGCCCCGCGGCGGAGCCGCATATTCGACACAGCCCCGCGCCCCTGAAGACTTGGGCGCGCCCTGTTCTTTCAGGGGCTCCCCGCGCCCCTGAAAAGACCTCAGCCGAGGGGCTTTCAGGGGCGCGGGGCTGTGTACATTTGCGGCTCCGCCGCGGGGCGCGACCAGCCACGACGGACCGTCACACACATGACGGCCCCTCGTGGCACTCTCTATGGATCTTTTAGTCCACCTCGGCAACGGCCTGCGCGAACTGGGCCTTGTACAGCCGGGCGTAAGCCCCATCCGCAGCCAACAGATCCGCGTGCGCGCCCTGTTCGACGATCGAGCCGTTCTCCATGACCAGGATCGTGTCCGCGTCCCGGATCGTGGAGAGCCGGTGCGCGATCACGAACGACGTGCGGCCATGGGCCAGTTTGGCCATGGCCTTCTGGATCAGTACCTCGGTGCGGGTGTCGACCGAAGACGTCGCCTCGTCGAGGACGAGGATCGTCGGGTCGGACAGGAACGCCCGCGCGATGGTGATGAGCTGCTTCTCACCGGCGCTGACCCCCGTGCCCTCGTCGTCGATGACGGTGTCGTAGCCGTCGGGCAGCGTGCGGACGAACCGGTCGGCGTGCGCCGCCCGCGCCGCCTCCTCGATCTCGCCCCGGGTGACCTCGCGAGAGGACCCGTACGCGATGTTCTCGGCGATCGATCCGCCGAACAGCCAGGTGTCCTGGAGCACCATGCCGATGCCGGACCGGAGTTCGTCCCGGGACATCCACGCGATGTCGACGCCGTCGAGGGTGATGCGCCCGCCGGAGACCTCGTAGAACCGCATGAGGAGGTTGACGAGGGTGGTCTTGCCGGCGCCGGTCGGGCCGACGATCGCGACCGTGTGGCCCGGTGCCACCGTCAGCGAGAGGTCCTCGATGAGCGGCTTGTCGGGGTCGTAGCGGAAGGAGACGTGCTCCAGGGCGACCAGGCCGCGGAGTTCCGCGGGGCGCTCGCCCGGCATCGGGTCGGCCTGCTGCTCCTCGGCGTCGAGGAGTTCGAAGACCCGCTCGGCGGAGGCGACGCCGGACTGCACCAGGTTCGCCATCGACGCGACCTGTGTCAGCGGCATCGAGAACTGGCGCGAGTACTGGACGAAGGCCTGCACGTCACCGATGGACAGCGAGCCGGACGCGACCCGCAGGCCGCCGACGACCGCGACCAGCACGTAGTTGAGGTTCGAGACGAACATCATCAGCGGCTGCATGACCCCGCTGTTGAACTGCGCCTTGAAGCCCGCCTCGTACAGCGCGTCGTTCTGCTCGGCGAACAGCTTCGCCGACTCGTCCTGCCGCCCGAACACCTTCACCAGGTTGTGCCCGGTGTACATCTCCTCGACGTGCGCGTTGAGCTTGCCCGTCGAGCGCCACTGCTGCACGAAGTGCGGCTGCGAGCGCTTGCCGATGCGCGTGGCGACGAGGAACGACAGCGGCACGGTCACCAGCGCGACCAGCGCGAGGATCCACGACACCCAGAACATCATCGCGAGCACACCGATGATCGTGAGCAGCGAGTTGATCAGCTGGCCCATCGACTGCTGGAGCGTCTGCCCGATGTTGTCGATGTCGTTGGTCGCGCGGGAGAGCACCTCACCGCGCTGCCGCTTGTCGAAGTACGACAGCGGGAGGCGCGACATCTTCGTCTGCACGTCCTCGCGCAGCCGGAACATGGTCCGGTTGACCGCCCGGTTGACCATCCGGGTCGCCACCGCCATCAGCAGCCCGGCCACCAGGAACGTGCCCAGCGCGAGCAGCAGCACATGACCCACCGAGGTGAAGTCGATGCCCTTGCCCGGGGTGAAGTCCGTGCTCTTCAGCATGTCCGCGACCGAGCCCTGGCCCCGGTCGCGCATCGCCTGGAGGGCCTGAGCCTTGGTCGTCCCGGCCGGCATCTGCCGCCCGATGATGCCCGCGAACACCAGGTCGGTGGCGTTGCCGAGGATCTTCGGTCCCACCACGTTCAGCCCGACGCTGATCACCACGCACACCAGCAGGAGACCGATGGTCAGCCGCTCCGGCCTGAACTGGCCGATGAGCCGCTTGCCGGACACCTTGAAGTCCATCGAACGGGCGTCGGGGCCCGTCCCGGCCATCATCCGCCCCATGGGCCCGGCCATCAGGCAGCCTCCGCTTCCGTCAACTGGGAGAGCACGATCTCCCGATACGTCTCGTTGTCCGCCATCAGCTCGTGATGGCGCCCCTCCCCCACGACCCGACCCTCGTCGAGTACGACGATCCGGTCGGCGTCCCTGATCGTCGCCACCCGCTGCGCCACGATCACCACGGTCGCCTCGGCGGTCTCCTGCGAGAGCGCCGCCCGCAGCGCCGCGTCGGTCGCGTAGTCGAGGGCGGAGAAGGAGTCGTCGAAGAGGTAGATCTCCGGCCGCTGCACCAGTGTCCGGGCGATCGCGAGCCGCTGCCGCTGACCGCCGGATACGTTCGTGCCGCCCTGGGCGATGGGGGAGTCGAGCCCGTTCTCCAGCCCCTCGACGAAGCCCTTGGCCTGCGCCACCTCCAGCGCGTGCCACAACTCCTCGTCGGTCGCGTCCGGGTTGCCGTAGCGAAGGTTGGTCGCGACCGTGCCCGCGAAGAGGTACGGCTTCTGCGGGACCAGGCCGACCGTCTTGGCCAGCAGCACCGGGTCGATGGTCGACACGTCGACACCGTCGACGAGGACCTCGCCGTCGGTCGTGTCAACCAGTCGGGGGACCAGACTCAGAAGGGTGGACTTTCCGCTGCCGGTCGAGCCGATCACGGCCGTCGTCTCGCCCGGTCGGGCCACCAGGTCGATGGACTTCAGTACGGGTTCCTCGGCGCCCGGGTAGCAGAAGCCGACCCCGCGGACCTCCAGGTGCCCGTGCCGGCGCAGCTCGGTGACGGGCGCGAGCGGCGGCACGACACTGCTCTCCGTGTCGAGGACCTCCTCGATGCGCTCGGCACAGACCTCCGCGCGCGGCACCATCATGAACATGAAGGTGGCCATCATCACGGACATCACGATCTGCATCAGATAGGCGAGGAACGCGGTCAGATCGCCGATCTGCATCCCGCCGCTGGCGATCCTGTGCGCGCCGAACCACACGACGGCGATCGACGACAGGTTCACCGTGGTCATGACCACCGGGAACATCAGCGCGAGCAGGTTGCCGGTCTTCAGCTGCATCTCGGTGAGATCGCTGTTGGCCTTGCGGAACCGGTCCTTCTCGTACTCGTCCCGGACGAAGGCACGGATGACACGGTTGCCGGTGATCTGCTCACGCAGCACCCGGTTCACCGAGTCCAGCCGCACCTGCATCGACCGGAACAGCGGCCGCAGCCGGCGCACGATCAGCGTCACGCAGATGGTGAGCGTCGGCACCACGGCGATCAGCACCCCGGACAGCGGCACGTCAAGACCGAGCGCCAGGATGATCCCGCCGACGCACATGATCGGCGCCGACACGAGCAGGGTGAACGTCATCAGGGTCAGCATCTGGACCTGCTGGACGTCATTGGTCGTACGGGTGATCAGCGAGGGCGCGCCGAAGTGGCCGACCTCGCGGGCCGAGAACGACTGCACCCGGTCGAAGATGGCACCCCGGATGTCCCGGCCGACGGCCGCCGCGGTGCGCGCGCCGTAGTAGACGGCTCCCGTGTTGCACACGACCTGGACCAGCGAGATCCCGATCATCAGGGCGCCGAACGACAGGATGTAACCGGTGTCACCCTTCACGACACCGTTGTCGATGATGTGCGCGTTCAGGGTGGGCAGGTAGAGGGTGGCGCAGGTCTGCAGGAACTGCAGCAGCACCAGCAGGACGATGGGTTTCCTGTAGGGCCTGAGATAGGTCCGCAGAAGTCGTATGAGCACGCTGGGTCTCTCGGAGTCGGCGGTGAGGGGCGGGCGGTGTGCCCCTCGCCCCTATCGTCGGACACTCCCCCCGCGTTACCTCAACTGATTAAGCCAACAGCAGTGCCCCACGCACCCTTATGAACCCTTACGAGCGGAACGCGCCCGGATGGGTCTGTTCCCGCACGGACACGAACTGCTGACGCACAGCCTGCCCCACGGCCAGTTCGTCGCCCGGCTCGAAGACCTGGGCGACCGGTCCCTGCCAGGGCGGGGGGTTGCGCGGGTCGAGGGTGCCCTGGGAGACACCGAGCGCCCAGGCGGCCTGCCGGGCGGCGCCGATCGCGGCGTAGTCGGCGGGCTGCGGTACGACGATCTGGGTCCCGAAGAGCGCGGGCGCCGCGGCCTGCACGGCGGGCAGCTCGGCGGCCGACCCGAGCAGGAAGAGCCGCCGCACGGCCACACCCCGCCCGCGCAGCACGTCCAGCGCGTCCGCGAGCCCGCACAGCATGCCCTCGAACGCGGCCCGCGCCAGATGCTCCGCCTTCATCGACTCCCGCCGCAGCCCGGCCAGCGTCCCGGCGGTGTGCGGCAGATTCGGCGTCCGCTCACCTTCCAGATACGGCAGGAACACGAGCCCGTGCGCCCCCGGCGTCGACTTCATCGCCAGCTCGGACAGACTCTCCAGATCGGGCAGCCCGAGCAGCTCGGCGGCGCCGCGCAGGGTCCGTACGGCATTGAGTGTGGTGACGACCGGCAGATGCATCCCGGTCGCGTCGGCCAGCGAGGTGATCATCCCGCTCTGATCGACGAGCGCCTCGTGGTGCACGGCCATCACGGAGCCGGAGGCGCCGAGCGACACGACCGCGTCCCCGAACCCGATCCCGAGCCCGAAGGCCGCGGCCATGGTCTCTCCGGTACCGGCGGAGATCAGCAGCCCTTCCGGAGTCGTACCGGCCGCGTCGGAGGGACCGATCACCTCGGGCAGCATGGCCTGGTGACCGAGGGCCAGCTCGATGAGATCGGGCCGGTAACCACCACTGGCGGCGGACCAGTACCCGGTCCCGGAGGCACCGCCCCGATCGGTGGTTCTCCTGACCGGCCGCCCAAGAAGCTGCCACACGAGCCAGTCATGAGCCTGCAACAACACAGTCGTACGCCGCGCGTTGTCGGGCTCGGTCTTGTTCAGCCAGCGGAGCTTGGTGACGGGCTGCGCGGCCTGCGGTACGGAACCCACCGCCTGCGCCCACGCCTCGCGCCCGCCGAGGGCGTCGATCAGATCGGCCGCCGCGACCTGCGCCCGCTTGTCACCGCCGACCATCGCGGGCCGCACGGTGTTGCCCTGCGAGTCCAACGGCACGAGCGCGTTCTGCTGCGCGGACACCCCAATGGCCTGCACGCCTTCGAGCAGCCCCCCGCCGGCCGCCTCGCCCAGCGACAGCAGCCAGGCCTGTGGATCGACATCGGAGGGCCGCCCGCCGCCCTCGGTCTCGGTTTCGACCGGATGCGGCGCATATCCCTGCCTGAGCACGGACCCCGTGTCCGTGTCGCAGACGACGATACGAGTGAAATCGGGCGAACTGTCCAACCCGGCGACTATCCCCATGGCGGAAATTCTGCCGTACGGCGGGAGGTGACGGCGCCGGGTCGGGACTCCCTATGTGTTGCTGGTGCCCCAGTCGTCCTCGCCCGTGCCGTTCGCGTTGCGCTCACGCAGGGACCGTACGCGCTGGGCGACGGAGTCGGGGACCCGGTCGCCGACCTTGTCACTGACCGCGTGGTACGCCTTGCCCGCGTACTGGCGGCCCTGCTGCGCCGCCGTCTCGGCGGTGTTGCGGACGGCCGGATTCTGCGCGACCTGACGTGCCGACTTCTTCAACTGCTCGTAGCGCTCGCGTCCGGCCCGCGTGCCCAGCACGTAACCCAGAGCCAGTCCTACGACGAACGTGAGCTTGTAGCGCATGACGGCCACCCTTCCCTTGCGTAGGTCTCCGGCGCGGCATCGGTGCCGGGGGAACCGATTGGCGGAGCACCCCCCTGCTTGCGCTAATGTATGTGTCGCAGCGAGCACACGCCCCCTGGCGAATACCCAGGGAGGTACGTTCGATGCAACGAGGCATTCCCCTGTAGCTCAATTGGCAGAGCAGCCGGCTGTTAACCGGCAGGTTACTGGTTCGAGTCCAGTCGGGGGAGCTTCGGTCTTCCGTAGCTCAATTGGCAGAGCAGCCGGCTGTTAACCGGCAGGTTACTGGTTCGAGTCCAGTCGGGAGAGCACAGTGAGAACGCAGTGAAGAGGACCCCGTTGGGGTCCTTTTTCATGCCCCCCGGAACCGCTCGTGGCAGGCCGCAGTCCTCATGGTCGTGCGAAGTCGACCATCCGAAGCAGGAGATCGTATGAGCGGCTATGCTGCGGCAGACGGCGCGTACAAATGTGCGCGACGCGCCGTAATGGGGCGGTAGCTCAGCCGGTTAGAGCAGCGGACTCATAATCCGTCGGCCGTGGGTTCGAGTCCCACCCGCCCCACCATGCGCCGGTTTTAACCTGCGGAAACGTTCCTCGTGAAGTGTTGGATCGTCAACTTCCGCTCAACGGACTGAATCCGCTGCTCGTGAGTTTGGGGCGTGATGCATCCCATCTTGCTTGGGCCCCTCTGACCTGCGGTGATGCGAGCAGCCAAGGTTGCTGTTGGCCGGCTCTGCGGTCTCTGTCGGGCCTGAGTTGAAGATCGAGTGGACGTGCAGTGGACGAGCATTGCTTCATCGCCGACGCCAGCCACGAACTGCGTACCCCGCTCGCCCTGCTGCGCGCCGAACTCGACGTCGCCCTGCACCGCCCCCGCACCGCGGCCGAACTCACCGACACCCTCCGCGCGGTCGACGCCGAAGTGCAGCGACTGGTCGACCTGTCCAACGCCCTCCTGGACCTGGAGGAGTTCGGCAGTACGCAGCACATCACCCGCACCCCGGTGGACCTGGCCGACCTGGTGCACGCCACCGTGGACCGCCACCGGGACGCTGCCGAGCGCGACCACCGCACCCTGAGCGCCGACATCACCCCCGCCACCGTTTCCGTGGACGCCCGCTGGATCAGGCCCGCCCTCGGCAACCTCCTCGGCAACGCCCTGCGTCACGGCGCCGGCGCCATCCACCTCACCGCCGCCGTCCGTGACGGGCGGCTCCGTCTCGCCGTAGCCGACGACGGGACGGGCTTCCTGCCGCAGGCCTTCGTACGCTTCAGCCGGGCGGAAGCCAGCCGGACGACCCCGGGATCCGGGCTCGGCCTGGCCTTCGTCGCCGCCGTCGCGGCGGCCCACGACGGCATGGCGCGGGCCGAGAACACCGAGCGCGGCACCGTCGTGACCATCGAGATCCCCTGCTGACCGCCGTTCACCCGGGAACTTGCCGACCCGCCCACGGGGCGGAGGCAAGAAGTTCACCTGCGCGGGCTTGGCGCGCTGTTGGCCGGTCCTCTACAGTCACAGCGAACTTCTACGCGATGTAGAAGTCGCCTCTGCTCTCGGCACGTCTCTCTCCGGCCGCCCGCTCACGGCAGCGGGGCCGGGACCGGCCACTTCGGCACACAAGGACCCCATGCCCTCCCACCTGTGGGCCGCCCTACCGCACACCGCGGCGCTGGCCCTGAACCCGCTCGACACCACGTCCCTGCTCACCAGCCTCGGCGCGCTCGGCGTGTTCGCGGTGCTCTTCGCCGAAACCGGGCTGCTGATCGGCTTCTTCCTGCCCGGCGACTCCCTCCTGTTCACCGCCGGCCTGCTGTGCACCACCACGACCGCGGGCGTGCACCTCTCCCTGCCCGCGGTACTGGCGGCCGCCGCGGCCGGGGCGCTGCTCGGCGCGCAGACCGGATACCTCATCGGCCGAAGGGCCGGACGCCCACTGCTGGAACGCAGCCGCAACATCAATCTGCGGCGCGGCGCCGCGCGGGCGGAGGAGCTGCTGGCCCGCTACGGCCACGGCAAGGCCATCGTGCTGGCCCGTTTCGTGCCCGTGGTGCGCACCGTCCTCAACCCGCTCGCCGGGGCTCTCGGCGTCCCGGCGCGTACCTTCACCGTCTGGCAGGTCGCCGGCGGGCTGCTGTGGTCGCTCGGGGTCACCTTGGCCGGCTACCTGCTGGGCTCCACCGTCCCGAGCGTCGACAAGTACCTGCTGCCCGCCGTCGCGCTGATGGTCATCGTCTCGCTCATTCCCGTCGTCCTGGAGCTGCGCCGCCACCGCCGTAGCGCCACAGCCTCTCCGCAGCCCCCGGGGCCCTTCGCGTGACCGGGCACCCCCGCAACTCCCGTCGGTACGGCGTCACCGCTCCAGTGACTCTTCGAATAGTGCAGGGACAGGACCAATGAGTGCGATCAGTGTCGGACAGGCCGCTGTACTCGGTGTCGTGGAGGGACTGACCGAGTTCCTTCCGGTCTCCTCCACCGGCCACCTCAAGATCACCGAGGGGCTGATGCACATCCCGGTCGACGACACCGCCGTCGTCGGCTTCACTGCCGTCATCCAGGTCGGGGCCATCGCCGCCGTCCTCCTCTACTTCTTCAAGGACATCGTGCGCTTCGCCGGCGCCTGGGTGCGCGGCATCACCCACCGCGAGGCCCGCCAGAGCCACGACTACAAGTTCGCCTGGTGGGTCCTCTACGCCACCATCCCGATCGTGATCGTCGGCCTGGCGGCCAAACCCCTTATCGAAGGCTCGCTGGCCTCCCTGTGGGTGGTGGCCGGCAGCCTGATCGTCGGCAGCGGCTACATGTGGGTGGCCGACCAGATGGGACGCCACAAACGCGGCGAGGACGACGTCACGGTCAAGGACGCGATGATCGTCGGCTGTTCCCAGATCCTCGCCCTGCTCTTCCCCGGCTTCTCGCGCTCCGGCGCCACCATCTCAACCGCCCTCATTCGCGACCTGGACCGGGTCGCCGCCACCCGGCTCTCCTTCTTCCTCGGCATCCCCGCCCTGACCGGCGCCGGACTGTACGAACTCAAGGACGCCCTCGGCACCGGCGCGGGCGCCGCCCCGCTGGCTGTGGGAACGCTGGTGTCGTTCGTGGTCGCGTACGCGTCGATCGCCTGGCTGCTGAAGTTCGTCGCCAAGCACTCTTTCAACGCGTTCGTGGTCTACCGGATCATCATCGGGCTGGTGCTCTTCGGCCTGCTGGCCGCGAACGTCCTCAGCGCGTAGCACCTGACCGACCCGCCCTGCCGCTGCCGCACGGCCGGATGCCGAACCGCGCGCCCGCGGCTGCACGGCCCGCCGCCTGGCGGACGGGCTGCATGGCCCGCCGCCTGGCGGACGGGCTGCATGGCCCGCCGCCTGGCGGACATCAGCTGGACTTCATACTTGCCATAGCGCCGGATCCAACCTCTACATCTCGTAGTAGTTTGGATGTCCAGGCCCATCCGTGTGCGGAAGGAGCGACCGGAGTGAGCGATCAGGGACCGGCGGGCCGACGGGCGCCCGGAGAGCTGGAGGGCGAGGTGCTCTCGGCCCTGTGGTCTGCCGGCGAGCCGTTGGCGGCGGGGGCGGTACGTGAGCTGTTGCACGGAGATCCCGCTATTACCACGGTGCTGACGATCCTTACCCGCCTGCACGGCAAGGGCCAGGTGACCCGCGAGCGGGCGGGGCGCGCCTACCTCTACTCTCCGGTGCAGGATGAGGCGGCGCACACGGCGGCCGGGATGCGGGCGCTGCTGGAAAAGGGCAGTGACCGGGCCGCGGTGCTCGCCCGGTTCGTCTCCGAGCTGGGGGCGGAGGACGAGCGGGTGCTGGACCAGTTCCTGCACGGACACCAGGAGGATTGACGCGTGCGGATCGACGTGTACGTGCCGCTGCTGCTGAGCACGCTGTTCGGCGTGGCAGCACCGTGGGCCGTCCGCAGACTGCCGCCCCGGGCCGCCACGTGGCTGCTGACCTGCACCGCGGTGGTGGCGGCGGGTACCTGGGCAACGGCGCTGGCACTGCTGGCCTTCACCCTCGTGGGCCAGATCCCGCTGGTGGCCTCCCAAGGGCCGTGGTCGGCCGGAGTGCTGGCCGCGAACGATCCGGTGCACCGCTCGGTGGCGCTGGTCTGCGCTCTGGTGCTGCTGGCGTCCGTGGCGGGGCTGACGGTGGTGTCCTGGCGGCGGGTGCGCGTACTGGTCGACAGCTGGCGCGAATGCCGGGAGCTTGTGGTTGCCGGGGATCTGGCCGTGGTCGACGATCCGGTGCCGACCGCGTTCGCCCTGCCCGGGATGCCGGGCAGGATCGTGGTCTCCTCCGGCATGCTGCGGGCTCTGTCCGGCGATGAACGGCGCGCCCTGCTCGCGCACGAACGAGCGCATCTGCGTCATCGCCACCATCTGTTCCTGCTCGTGCTCCAACTGGCGGCGGCCGTCCATCCGCTGCTGCGCCCACTCGCTCGGGAGGGGGCCTTCACGGTGGAACGGTGGGCGGACGAGGAAGCAGCCGCTGAGGTCGCGGACCGTACGCTGGTGGCCCAGGCCGTCGCCCGCGCGGCCCTGGCCACGAAAAGGGCACCACAGCGGGCTCTTGCGGCCACCGGCGGCCCGGTCCCACGGCGCGTGCAAGCCCTGCTGGCCCCGCCCGCGCCCGTCCGGCGGAGCCCGGTGCTGGCTTGTGCCGCGTTGGCGCTGGTCTGCTTCGTGAGCCTGGCCGAGGCCGCCCACGACACCGAGCGGCTCTTCGAGCACGCCATGCACACCAGCGCCGCCACCCACCAGCAGCCGCGCTGAGACCCGCCGGAGGGACCGGCCCTAGTCGCGAGCGGCGGGGACGTCGATGCGCCGACCGGTCCGCGGGCGGGCCAGTGTCAGGACCGGGGCGGCGGCAAGAAGCAGCGCGAGGGCCGCGTATCCGGCCGTGAGGGTCGATGCCGCGGCCACGGCGGCGACCAGCAACGGACCGCCCGCATCGCCGAGTTCGCGGCCGAGTTCCGCGGCGCCCATGGTCTGGCCCATCCGCTCCTGCGGGGTGGCCGCGGCCAGGGCGGTGAAGGCGACCGGGGTGATCACGCCCGTTCCGGCACCGATGCCCACAGCGGCCAGCAGCACCCCGGCGATGCCTGGCAGCATCGCCGCGGCCAGCCCCGCGGCGGTCAGGGTGAGCCCGGCGGTGATGCCGGTGGCGGCGGTGATCCGTCCGGCGTCCAGGGCGCGGCCCGCCCGGGGCTGAACGAGAGCGGCGCAGGCGGCCAGTACGGAGACGGCCGCGCCGGTGGCGACCGGGCCCAGACCGGCCGCAGCGCCGGAGACGGGCAGGAAACCGACCCCGACCGACAGCGCGGCAGTGGCGGCGGCCAGCGCGGCGGTCGGCCGCAGGAAGCTGCCCTCGCCCAGGCGGCGGGCGAGGTCGAGCACGGTCTGCCGGGCCCGGGGCAGCGGCGGTACGGCCGGGACCACCGCGAAGGCCCACACCGCCACGGCCAGAGCCAGCACCGCCATGACGGTGAACAGCAGCCGCAGCCCGCCCAGCGCGATCACGGCGCCGCCCAGCAGTGGGCCCGCCGTATAGCCCATGCTCTTGAAGAAGCCGTACGAACCGAACGCCCGGCCCCGCTTGCCCTGCGGATGCAGCCGGGCGACCAGCGCGGACGCGGCCGGGGAGAACGCGGAGGCCGCCGCCCCCTGGCCGAGCCGGGCCGCCCACAGCAGACCGGTGTTGTCGGCCACGACGAAGCAGACGGAGGCGGCGGCGAAGCCGAGCAGCCCGCCGAGCAGCACCGGGCGGGCACCGATCCGGTCCGCCAGTGTCCCGAACACCGGCTTGAGCAGCACCTCCGCCCCGTCGTACAGGGCCAGCAGGCCTCCCAGCATCAAGAGGGAGTCGACATGCCCTTCGGTGTACCGGCCGAGGCCGGCGGCTATGCCGTGCGCGCCGAAGGCGGTGGTGAAGCCGGCCGCGTACAGCGGCCACGTGCGCCACCTGGCGACGGTGGCTTCGGGGGTCTGCGATGTCATGGCTGCGGTCTCCTCCGCTCCCGGGCCCGGTCAGGGCTGGTGCAGCGCCCGGAAGACCTGCTCGGCGTAGTCCTCGTAGGCATCGGCACACTCCTTCAGCCGCTGCCCGGCCCGGCCGGACTCGGGCGCCCCGAACACGTCGCGGGCCTTGAGGTCGCGGTGCCAGCGGCGCAGCCGTTCCAGGCTCTGTTCTTCCTCTTCGAGCTCGGCGAGGGTGAACTTCTGGTTGCGGATCTCCTTGGCCAGCTCGGCGTCGTACTTGTCGCAGTCGGCCAGGAACTCGGACCAGTCCTCCTGCCGGACGGCGGTGAACATCGCCTCGAAGCGGGCGTGGTCGTCCTCGCTGCGGCCGGTGGCCTCCAGGACAATCGCTTCGCCCGCGGCACGCTCGGTCAACCGCAGCGCGCGCTCCAGCCCCTCGGCGAACACCGGGACGTCGGGCACCGCCCAGACGCCCTGGCCCAGGGACAGGGCACCGACCCGGCTCAGCTCGCGCCACACCGCCACGCGGTGCCGGGACGGGCCCGAGGGCAGCCTGACCAGCAGTACCACCCACCGCACGCGCCCTTCCCCACTTGTCACACTGGAGATTGTATCCGGCGTTACATTCAGGTGCGTTACGGCGTGAGTTGCTGCCTCGTCTTGCCATCAGCCGGACGCCCGGGGAGCGGCTCCGGTGCGTCCTGCGTCGCCGCGGTGTGAACCTCGCCATCCGTGCCGGGGTCCACGGCGGCCGGCGGCCCGAGGGGGCCGAAACGGTCGAGGAACGGGATCAGGTGCAGTCGCGGCAGCAGCCAGGCGTGCCAGATGCCGGTCAGGCAGATGATCGCGGAGCTGCTGACCAGTACGGAGCCCAGGACGTCAATGGGATAGTGCGCGCCGATGTACAGCCGGGAGAACGCGATGAGCGCGACAGCGGCGGCGCCGCCGAGAGCCGTCGGCCGCTGCCAGCGGGTGCCGCGGGCCAGGAAGTACGCGGCGATCACGGCGGAGACGGTGAAGGCGACGTGCCCGCTGGGGAAGCTGTTGGAGCCGGTCTCCGGGTCCAGGGAGTAGACCGCCGGGGGCCGATGGCGGGCGACGATCACCTTGGCGATCTCCGCACTGTTCCAGCCGACGGCGACCACCAGGAAGGTGGAGGCCGCGTCGACCGGGCGGTGACGGCGCAGGAGCAGCCAGCCACACCACAGCGCCAGGATGACCAGCCCGCCGACCGGGGAGACGATGTCGCTGACCCCCAGCATGACCGTGTTCAGCCAGCCGGTGCGGGTGTCGTTCTGCAGGGCGCGGTCCAGGCGCAGTTCGTCGGGCTGTAGCAGACTCGTGTGTGCGGCGATCAGCCCGAGGGCGATCGCCGGCGCGAAGACGATGAGCGCGTTGCGCAGCCAGTGGCGCACCTGGGGCATGGGGTGGTCCTTACGCGAGATGCGGCGGGGCTCTGGCGGCCGCCGCGTCTCGCGCCGACAGTGACGCGAGGCCAGTTCATGACGTACGGGTGAACTCCCGGCGACCACCCAGTCAATCTACTACACGTTGTAGAATTATCCTCCGGAGCGCGCGCCGCGCGTTCGGCGAAGGGGAGTGGGGGCATGCACGCGATCACCGACTGGCTGGCCGGACTGTCCGGCCCGGTGGTCTACGCCGTCGTGGCAGCTCTGGTCTTCTGCGAGGACGCCCTCTTCTTCGGCTTCGTCCTTCCCGGGGAGACCGCCGTGGTGCTGGGCGGGGTCCTGGCCAGTCAGCACCACGTCTCCGTGTACTGGCTCGCCCTGGCCGTGGTGCTCGCGGCGATCGCCGGCGACTCGGTGGGATACGAGGTAGGCCACCACTTCGGGCCCCGGATCCTGGCCACCCGTCCGCTGCGCCGACACCAGGACCGGATCGCCGACGCCCAGGCGCTGATCC
The DNA here is from genome assembly GCF_042721125.1 of Streptomyces sp. NPDC058469. Classification (NCBI taxonomy): domain Bacteria; kingdom Bacillati; phylum Actinomycetota; class Actinomycetes; order Kitasatosporales; family Streptomycetaceae; genus Streptomyces; species Streptomyces sp. NPDC058469. The sequence continues at coordinate 57,652 of NZ_JBHXME010000002.1, read as the reverse complement.
GCCGCCGGGGGCCCGCAGCGGTCTTCCTCGGCCGCTTCATCGCCTTCTTCCGCGCGATGATGCCCGCCCTGGCCGGTGCCTCACGCATGCGCTACCGCACATTCCTGCTCTTCAACGCCCTGGGCGGCCTCGTCTGGGGCGTCGGCTTCACCCTGCTCGGCTACTTCGCCGGCTCCGCCTACACCCGGGTCGAGCACACCGTCGGCCGGGCCCTCGCACTCGTGCTGGCCGCCGTCGTGATCGCCGCCCTGGTGGCCTGGCAGCTGCGCCGGCGCCGCGCCCATCGGGAGGCCGGTGACTCCAGCCACTCGGTGGCGGGTGACCGGCGCGACGCCCCTTGAGGCCCGGTCCGGCTGGATGCCGCCCTCGGCGATGCCCTCGCGCCTTGGGTTTCTACGTCATGTAGTAGGTTGCGCCGACCCCCCGTCCCGTCGGCCGGAGTCCGAGTGATGCCCTCGTCGAGTCCGCACGTCTTCACCTCGGGCGCCTCGGGCATGGCGTTCGCGGTCCAGGTCGTCGCGGTGCTGACCCTCGCCGCCGCACTGCTGGTCGGTGCGGCACTCGGCGTGCGCGAAGTGCGCCGGCGGGTGGGGATCGCGGGGTACGTGTTCGCGCTGGCGCTGTCTCTTCTCGCGCTGGTCACCGCCTACGCGGCCAGGTGACGGACACGCCGCCCGCCCCCTGGGGTGCCGGAATTCCGGGAAGGGCATTCCCTAACTTCTACGTGATGTAGTAGCTTCTGCCTCGGCCCCGAGTCCCCGCCTGGTCACCGCAGATCATCGCGGGACGGAGGCACCTCACGCGCTCGGCGTGCAGATCGCGGGCGGCCCTGGAGCATCAGCCGCCGTGCACTCATCCCAGGAGTTGATCGGCCGTGTCCTACCGCGACAACCCGGCGGACAAGCACGCGTATCCGCCGCCCGCCGCGACCGGGCACGGCCTTCGCCACCCGCGTATCGCCATCGTCTCGGCGAGCGTGGGCGCCGGGCACGACGGCGCCGCCACCGAGCTCGCACGCCGCCTCACCGCGCTCGGATTCGCCGTGGACCAGCACGACTTCCTCGACTTCCTCCCCGCCGGCCTGGGAAACCTGCTTTGCGGCAGCTATCACCGCCTGCTGACCCTGGCCCCTGCCGGCTACCAGCGGATCTACGCCGCCACCGAACACGCCGGGCGCCCCGGCCCTGCGGTGCGTGCCATGTTCCGCAGCGCGGAGCGCCGGATTCTGCGCGTGATCACCCCCGATACCCGGGCGGTCGTCTCGACCTATCCCGGCGCCAGCCAGGTCATCGGCGCCCTGCGGCTGCGCGGCCGACTCGCCGCCCCGACGTTCACCTACCTCACCGACTTCTCGGTCCACGCCCTGTGGGTCGCCCCCGGTATCGACGCCCACCTCGCCGCCCACGCCGTCCCCGCCGGCCAGGCCCACGCCCAGAACGCTGCCGGGGTCGTTGTCACCGGCCCCGTCGCCGACCCTCGCTTCACCACCGCCACCCCGGCCCAACGGCACGCCGCCCGCAGGCAGTTCGCCCTGCCCGCCGACGCACCCCTCGCACTGCTGGTCGCCGGGTCGTGGGGCGTCGGTCCGGTCCGGCAGGCCGCCGCCGAGATCCGCGACAGCGGCATGGCCAGGCCCGTCGTGGTCTGCGGACGCAACGAGGCCCTCGCCGACCAGCTGCGCGCCGACGGCATCGAGCACGTCCACGGCTGGACAAAGGACATGCCGGGCCTCATGCACGCCTGCGACGTCCTCGTCCAGAACGCCGGCGGACTCACCTCGCTCGAAGCCCTCGCCTGCGGGCTTCCCGTCGCCAGCTACCGCTGCATCCCCGGCCACGGCCAGACCAACGCCGCCGCCCTCGAAGAGGCCGGCCTGGCCGTATGGATCCGAGAGGCCGGGCAACTGGGCCCGATACTCGCCGAACTCCTCGACGGCCCACGCGGCCAGGCGCAGCGAGCGGCAGGCCTCGCCCTGCACCAATGCCGGCCGGGCCCCGCCGAGGCCATAGCCGCCGCAGCCACCCACCGGCCACCCGCCTCCGTGGCCCGCACGCGGATACGCCGACCGGCCCGGCGACGCGTCGCCGTCATGACCGCGGCCATGGCGATGACCGTCTCCCTGGGCATCGGCGCACCGGTCGCCTACGCCTACGGAGGGGCCGGCGCCCACCTCAGCGCGGTCGCCCGATACTTCGACGGAGACGACCGATGAGCCCCCGCTCACTGACACGAACCGCCCTCACCGCGGGCGCGGCACTGCTCCCCACGCTCGCCGCCCTCCACGGCGCACCCGTCATCTCCACCCTCGGGCCGCTGCGCAACCGCACCATGCCCCGCCTCGCCGGACAGGGCCGGCCCGACCACATCGCGCTGACCTTCGACGACGGACCCGACCACCTCTCCACCCCGCACTTCCTGCGCGCCCTGGAGGCCCGCGGAATCCGCGCCACATTCTTCCTGCTCGGCTCCATGCTGGTCCGAACCCCTGGCCTGGCCCAGGAAATGGCAGCCGCCGGACACGAGATCGGCATCCACGGCTGGCACCACCGCCCGCTCCTGCTGCGGCGCCCCCGCACTACGTACGACGACCTCGCCCGCACCCGCGATCTCGTCACCCAGGTCACCGGCCGGCCGCCCCGGCTCTTCCGGCCGCCCTATGGGGTGATGACCACTGGCGCCCACCTCGCCTGCCGACGGCTCGGGCTGACCCCCGTCCTGTGGACGGCCTGGGGCGAGGACTGGCGCAGCCGGGCCACCCCATGGTCCGTCCACGACACCGTCACCCGCGATCTCCGTGGTGGCGGCACCATCCTGCTCCACGACTCCGACTGCACCTCCGCGACCGGCTCCTGGCGCACCACCCTCGCCGCCCTGCCCCGCATCCTCGACACCTGCGCCGCCCACGACTGGCACACCGGCCCGCTCCGCGAGCACGGAACACCCCGGGTGAGCCAGGACGACCTGCACATCAAGCTCAGGAACCGACGCGCTCGTCCTGCTGGTATGCCCGCAAGGTGACGGAAGCACCCGGCCACGGCTGCTGAAGAGGGCGGAGTCGCCGCCAGTCGTAGGGCGGGTGCCCGAGCTTGGGACGCAGACGGTCGTAACCGTTGCTGACCACCCAGCATCCGACACAGACGACGATCAGTACCCGCGTCGCGAAGTCGGCGGGACCGGACCCCGGCGCCGTCAGTCCGCCGATCCCGGCCGTCCACAGCCAGTAACCCAACAGCGGATACACGGCCAACTGATGCCAGATCTTGGTCGGGGCGAGGGCCTGCTCCCGGGTGAAGAACCCTGCCCGCAACTCCGCACGCCACTGCACAAGGCCGAACCCGAGCCACACGCCGAGCGACGCCAGCCCGAACCACGGACCCGCCGGCCCGGTCGGCGCCCTCCCCTGCATCCGAGCGACCCCGAGTGCGACCGCCGCGGTCAGCAGGGGATCGCCGAGCAGGACCGCGACGAAACCGCTGCGCACTCCCATCAGCCGCCGCTCCAGCACCAGAGCCAGCAACCACAACGCCCCCGGGGTGACAGCAAACGTCGCCGCCGCCGCGACCCAGGGGCCGTGCTCCAGCGGCACGCCCAGCCAAGGGAGATAGAACCCGCTCACGCCATTGCCAACCGCGGGAGGTCGACCATGATTCCGCCGGCACCCACCACACGGCCACCGGACCCGTCTCAGCGCGCCCGCCCTTCTCCTTGATCCGCCCGGCTCGGTCAACGGACCGGGCTGCCAGGCTCCCCGTCCCGGTCCTGAGGACGAACTCCCGCTGATGGACGTACAGCGACGTCAGGAGCTGAGGGTAGTCCTGCGGATAGACGGCCTGACCAGCGAAGAGGTCGCGCGGCTCCACCCTCGGGCGAAGAGGGCGGGGCCTTTGCCATCGGTAAGGAACTCCGCTGCGCGCGGGTTCACTTCTCTCGGCTCCCAGGCGATGTGACCTGCGCATCCGATGCCGGGACTCTGCGTCTCGCATCTGGGGACGGTCCCGCATGGGCGCATAGTGGGCGTGCAGTGGACGTGCAGTGGACAGAAGGACCGGGAAGGATCAGGAAGGCCACAGCAGGGTTCGATCTCCTACAGCCTTCTGAACTGCGGAAACGGGACGATCGAGGCACGATTGGGGCAGGTTCGGAAGATCCCCAATGGACTCACAATCCGTCGGCCGTGGGTTCGAGTCCCACCCGCCCCACCTGTGCAGGTCTCTGACCTGCGGAAACGTTCATTTTTGGGTGTCGGAGCGTCAACTTCGCCTGAACGGACTGAATCCGCTGCTCGTGGGTTTGGAGTCTGGTGACGCTCTGGGGGGTTCCAAACCCTCTGACCTGCGGCGGAGTAGGTGATCGAGGTTGTCGCTCGCCGTCTTGGCGACTGCCCTGAGGGGCGGTGTCAAGGCCCAGGGGCCGTACAGGGGTCGGGACAGTGTGGCCGTGTCCAGGCGACGGTGCCTCCCGGTCGATAGTGCACCTGGTGTTCGGGGCGGCAGGTGGCTGCCGAGAGGGCGTCTGGCGATGGCCGAGCGGTCTGAAGGCAAGGAAACGGCCCGAAGAGGAAACGGCCCTGAACGCGCCAACCGAGTCGCTCGGCATGCGTCGTACCGCCCTGGCGGGAGGGCGGCCAGGCCCAGTACATCGTCCAGCCCATGTCGACGGAGGGCGTCAGCGGTACCGGCGCGACCCGCGTCCGGGCCCTGGAGCGCCTCGATCGGCCGCTCGCGCTACGGGAATTGGCCGTGCACGCCCGGATGGGCCCGCGCACGTTTGCCCGCCACTTCCAGGAGGAGACCGGCACGGGCCCCGGCCGCCGGCTGACTCAGCAGAGGGTGCATCGTGCCCGGCACCTCGTGGAGAGCCGCGACCTCCCGGTCGACCGGATCGCGGCAGAAGTCGGCTTCGCCACGACGGCGTCGCTGTGACAGCACCTGCACGCGACGATCGGGATCTCGCCCCAGGCATACCGGAACACCCTCCGACTCCGCCGCGCGGCGCCGGGCGGGCAGTGAGCTCTCCGACGCTGGTATTGGTGTGGTCGCTGGTCGCGAAGCCCGGCATCGTGCACGCGAGGATGTCGCTGCGCGGGCTCCGGTACTTCAGGACCAAGGCCGACGTCGTCTATCTGGATCTTCACAACGCCGTCGACGAGCATCTGGCAGCTGTGGACCGGCGGTTGAGCGAGGGGCATGACGCGGCCGGGGACGTGGCCGAGAGCTCGGTCGAGATCCTCAACCGGTTCATCGCCGACGAGGACAACAAGGCACGCGTGGTGCGCTCGTTCAGGTCGCCCAACTTCGACGCCAGGTCTCTGTGGACGGGTCGCTGGAGTGACCGGCTCGCCGGACTCCTGCGCGCGCACCTGCCCGAGAGCGATGACCGGGACCTCCGGGCGCGTACCACTGCGACCGTCTGCCTGAATACCGTATGGGCCGCCGTCCAGCAGTGGGCGGAGGAAGGCCTGGACGAGCCGCTGGAACCGATCCTGAGGAAGGCATTCGGACTTGCCACCGCCGCGGCGCGTGATGCGGAGGCGGCCGTGAAGGCTCGGCCGTTGTCCGGTCAGCTGGGCAACGACAGTCCGTTGAGGAGCACTTCGGCCACGTTCTCGGCGTAGAGCCGCACGCGCGTCTCCTCCGTCGACGTCAGCTCCGGGTTCATCATCGAGGCGAGCGCCATCTGGCCGTAGAGCGCGGATCCACCCGAGGTGAGGAGGAAATAGAAGGTCTCGTAGGGGACGTTCTTGATTCTGCCCTGAGCGTTCAGGAGTTCAAAAACGGGGATGAAGCGCGACCTTATGGGCTCGATGTAATGGTGGTAGAGATAGTCCAGGCGATCCGTGGCGGCCGCGCCTTCCAACGTGACAATGCGAGCCAGATGAGGGCGCGTTGCCGAGTACTCGATGAAATTACGGATCAGAACCCTCAACCGCACCATGGGGTCGGCCGATTCGTCGTCCGCCGCCACCAGGTAATCCACCAGCGGGCGAAAAGCCCAGTCGACGGCCGCCCGCCACAGATTCGCCTTCGACCCGAAGCGTTGGTAGAGCAGATTACGGCTCACGCCCAGCTCGTCATTTACCGTCCGCAGCGACACCCCGTTGTATCCATGCACCGAGAAAGCCTCGATCGCGGCGGCCATGACCTGGTCGGTCGGGGCGAGTTGCGCGTCTTTGGGCGGGCGACCTCGTGGGCGGGCGACGCGGGGCGGAATATCAGACATGGGGCCAGCTTAGCGGCCCCTCCTCTCCTCCGTGGGGGCGGAGGAGAGGAAGGAGAGGGGGACGGAGACGGGCGGACAGGGCGGCTACTCCTTTACCTGGTGAGCCTGTCGACGGGCTTGAATTTCGCTTCGCCGCCTTCGAGGTTCGAATTGAGGAATGCGTGACGATCGCGGCGATTGACCCGGTCGATCCAGCCGGCCACGCCGGGGACGTTCCGGCGCAGGGTCTCGCGCGTGAGGTTTCCGGGCACCCGGGCGAGAGGAGCGAAGCGCCACAGGCCGGTGTCGGGCAGGCCCGTATTCCGATAGCTTTCCTCGCCCAGGTAAAAGCGCGCATGACCGAGTTGTGCTTTGTAGCGCAGCTTGCCGTAGACCTGGCGCAGTCCCTGCGCGTCCTCCGGGGGGAGGTAGGTGTCCATGAACGACCTGCACAGTTCGCGGGAGTCGTCGTCGATCTTCGGCTGCTCGGAAAGTCCGAGCAGTAGGTTGGCCTTGAATCCCTCAGCCACCGTTTCCGGGTACCACGGTGCGTCGACGCCCATGAGGTATCCGACATAGCGCCAGTGATGCATCATCGCCTCGACATCGGCGTCGGTGGGGCGGTATCCGAGCAGCTTCAGCTGCATCCCGGGCGCGAACGAGCTGAGCAGCAGGGTCCCGGTCTGCGCGAACTGACTGATGGGCATGCCCAGCCGGTCCCGGTCCCACTCGGGGTGCGGCAGCAGGGTGTGACGGATCATCGAGTGCAGGACACGCACGAACACCGCCGAGCGGCGTCCCACGGCACCGGGTCGCATGGCCCCCGGTTCGGTGGTGTCCGTCCAGAGCCGCGAGGTCTCCACGAACCGGCCGAACGCCGACCCGCCGGTGTAGGCGCCGGTCAGCGCCAGCGGCTTGGCGACGGTCTCCAGGCCGTACGCGTTGAACGTCGACATGCCGAAGTACGGGTACAGCTCCTTGTACCGCCGGAACACCTCCGCACCGTGCTCGACCTTGTCCCAGTCCACCCACTCGGGGTCGGTGGTGATCTGGTCGAACAGCGCCACCAGTTCCGGGGACGGATCGCTGACGGTCTTGATGCCGCCGTGCAGCGCCAGCTCGACGTCCTTGCGCGCGCGGGACTTGCCCTTGGGCGAGGCGAAGGCGGCGTCGATGTAGGCGTCGCCCAGCCGGTCCCCGGTGTTCATGGCCCGCCCGAATGCCTTCGCCAGGTCCTCGGGGACGTCGAGTCGGCACTTGGCGAAGCGTTCGAGTTGCGCTTTGAGCGCGCGGCCCTGCGGGCTGTCGGCGGTCTCGAAGTACGTGAAGATCTTGGGGATCGCCACTTCGGTCGCTTCGGTCGACTGCGTCATTGATCTCACCGCTTTCGGGTAGTTTGGGTGTTTCCGGCGGCCAGTTCGCCCGCCAGGTCGCGGGCGACGCTGAGGGCGGCCGCTTCGTCCGCCAGGGAGGCATCGCGTCGTAGGAGTCCCGTGATGAACTCCGCGCCTCGCACGTCCAGTTGGGGCGGGCCCAGCAGCACATGGGTGTGGGGACTGCCCTCGCCGAGCGAGTAGGTATAGACCCGTTCCGAGCCGGTCACCCGCGTCACCGCCGCGCTCAACCGGGCCAGGAGCGGGCCGAGTTGGGCGGCCTCGGCGTCGTCCAGACACGCGAGTCCCTCGGTGTGCCGCAGCGTCTGGACGGCGACCCAGCCGGGCGCCGGTAGCGCCGGATGCGTGGACACTCCCCAGTGCCCCGTCCGCAGCAGCCAGCCGGGATCCGAGTCGGCGAGCGCGACGGCCCGTGCGCAGAGAAGGCATCCTTCGCCCGTCATGCCTCCTCCCGCCGTATTCCCGCATGCGGAGGGGCGATCGTGTTGGTCAGCGTGCCGATCCTGTCGAGCGTGACCGACACCACGTCGCCCGCCGCCAGGAACCGCCCGTCCGCGATGCCGGTCCCTCCAGGGGTCCCGGTGAGGATCACGTCACCGGCTTCCAGGGTCAGGAACGAGCTGACGTACGTGAGGAGTTGAGGGACTTGGAAGATGAGCTCGGCCGTCGAGGAACGCTGGCGTACGACACCGTTGACCTCGGTGGTGAGGTCCAGCGCGTCGTGCAGGCGCAGTTCGTCGGCGGTGAGCAGGGCGGGTCCGAGCGGCTTGAAACCGTCGAACCCCTTGGCGAGGGCCGGGCTGGCCATCGGGAGCGCCGGATTCTCACCCGACTGGACGTCGCGCGCCGAGATGTCGTTGGCGGCCGTCCCGCCGGCGACGAAGTCCCAGGCGGCCGCCTCGGGAATGTCACGGCCGGTTCGCCCGATCACGACGGCCAACTCGCCCTCGTAGTCGACCCGCTTCGGCGCGGATTCCGGCAGGCGGACGACGGCACCCGGGAAGGTGACGGCGGAACCGGGTATCAGGTGGAAGCGGGGGAGGGAGGGCAGCGGGCTGCCCGTCTCGGCCGCGTGGTCCCGGTAGTTGAGACCGATCACGACGATCTTGCCGGGACGCCGCACCGGGGGCGCGAATGTGGCGTGCTGTCTGCTGATCTCCTTACCGAGCCGCAGGCTCGCCACCTCGGCCAGCCTTCCCTCGACGATGAAGTCCTCCAGCGATCGGCCCGGGGCGTCGAGGAGTCGCAGTCCGTCGGGATCGACCCGGGCGAGGCCGTGGTCGGTCTGTGCGAGCAGCATGGTGTTTTCTCCGTTCCTCAGGCTCCGGCTGTTCCGCAGCACCTGGCAGACCGGCCGGTGACCTGGTCCACCAGGGCGTCGGTGTCCGCCGGGCAGGTGTCTCCGCGCCAGGCGACGATGCCGTCGGGGCGTACGAGCGTGATGGCCGCTCCGTACGCCTGGCGGGCGCCGTCCGCGCCGATCCACTCCTCGTCGAGGGGTATTCCCCGGGTCCGGAATGCCTGGGCCAGCGGCCCGCTGTCCACGGCGGGGGCGAGGTTCAGCAGGACGAAGTGCCCCTGGAAGAGGTCGAGGACGGAGCTGCCGTCGGCCAGTGCGACGTGCGGTGCGCGATGCCCGGGGCGGGCCGTGGGCACGTACTCCTGCGGGTCCGCGCGGGGCTCCGGGGTTCCGTCGGCGACGATGAGTGGCGACTGCAGGTAGTGCAGGCCGAGTTGAACCCCGAGGGAGCGCCACTCGGTCTGGCGGGTGGCCACGATCCGCTGACCTGCCAGGTCGCGCGCCTTTTTCTGGGCCGGGTCGTCCAGTTCCGGGTCGGGCAGGATCGCGTTGTCCGCACGGTAGTTGTGCCACGCACGGCGGACCATGCGCTCGGCGTGCGGGCGGCGCTCGGCGGTGTACGTGTCGAGCAGGGCGTCAGGGGCCCAGCCCCGCAGTACGCCCTCCAGCTTCCAGCCGAGGTTGGCCACATCGCCGAGACCGGTGTTCATCCCGTGCCCGCCCGAGGGCCACATCCGGTGCGCGGCATCGCCCGCCAGCAGCGCATGTCCCGACCGGAAGGACTCGGCGACCACCGCGTCGCCGCTCCACTCCCGGGAGTCGAGCACCTCGACGTCCCCGACCGGGCAGTCGAGGGCGTCGGCGATGGTGGCCCGCACCGCGGTGGCAGCGGGCGACTCGCCATCCGCGAGTGGGTAGGTGACGCGCCACAGGTCACCGCCGTCGAGTGAACCGAGGATCATGCGCCGGGGGTTGATCAGGTAGTACTGCACGGCAGGGGCGTGCGGAACACGGTCGCGCAGTCCGGGAAGCCGTACGAAGGCTCCTTGCCAGCGGGCCCGGACGTCGGCCGAGTTCCGCAGCGACCCGATGCCCAGGGCCCTGCGGACCGGCGAGGCCGCGCCGTCGCACGCCACCAGGTAGCGGGCCCGCACCGTCCTGCGGCCGTACGCCTGCGAAGAGAGCCGTACGGTGACGCCGTGCGTGCCGTCGTCGAACGCGTCGCACGTCCACCGGTAGCGCAGGTCCACCGTGGTCTCGGCGGCGGCGCGGGCCCGCAGGGCGGGGTCGAACCAGAACTTCGGCCACCACACGCCCCCTTCGGGGCTCAGCCCGTGCGTGGTGGCGTGCCGGTCCGCGTTGCAGGGGCGGGAGAAGCGGGCCAGCTCGTACGTGGTCATGCGGGACACGAACGAGATGTCCCGCGGAGCGTCCGCGGGGAAGCCGCTGCGGAGTACCGCGCCGGCGATCCCCCACCGGCGCAGGAGTTCCATGGAAGCGGTGTCGACGGACTCCGCCGTCGGATAGCGGACCACGCCGTCCTCGCGCTCGACGAGGAGCACGGACAGTCGGCGGGAGCCCAGTTCGATGGCGGTCGCAAGCCCCACGGGGCCGCCGCCCACGATCACCACGTCGTACGTCGTGTCGTCCGAGAGGTCGCCGGTGGGGCCCGGCGCCGAGGCGATGGTCATCGTTCCCAGACCAGTGCGCTCAGGTCCCGGCCGGCCTCGCGGCCCTTGAGCAGACGCTCGGGGTCGAGCGGGAAGCCGTTGGGATCGCTCCGGAACTCCTCGGTCGCCATGAAGTCCCGCATCTCCTGCTGCGAGGAGAAGTTCAGGGACGACAACTCGACGCGGTTTCCGTCCGGGTCGAGGTAGTAGAAGCTCGTCCCCGGGCCGTGGTTGGACGCCTCGACCGGAAGGAAGCCCGCCGCCTTCAGGGTGCCGTAGAGATCCAGCAGGGCGTCGGCGCTCGGCGTCCGCAGCTGGAAGTGGTGCAGTCCGCGCGAGGACCTGCCCGGTCCGAGGTCCGCGCATTCGAAGACGGCGATGCGCTCGGTGTAGGGGTGGTCGAAGTAGAAGTCGAAGAAGCAGATGCGCGACGGCTCGTCCGGGTCGTCGGACGGGGGCGGTGTCATCTCCACGCTGCGCGGCTGACCGAGCAGCAGCGAGTAGAAGTCACAGAGGCGGTCGTAGTCGGTCGTCCGCAGCACGACCTCGGACAGACGAATCCCTGACATTGTCTTTCGTCCTTGCCTGATAGGGGAGTTGGCGGCTCGTAGGAGCGTTGGTGGCTCAGTGGACGAGGACGGCCTTGACGGCCGTCCCCGAACGCACCTCGTCGACGGCCTTGTTGATGTCGTCCAGCGCGTAGGTGCGGATCATGGCCTCCAGCGGGAAGCGGCCCCTGCCGTGGAGGTCGAGGATGCGGGGAACGAGTACTGCCGGGGTCTGGTGGCCGACGATCGAGCCGGTCACTGTCCGTCCTTCGAGGAGTGCGAACGCGCTGGTCCGCAGCTCGGCGTCCGGAGCGACTCCGAGAATCGCGGCACTTCCCAGCGGAGCGAGCGCGGCTACGGCCTGCGACATCACCTCGGGTACGCCGCTGGACTCCACGCTGAAGTCGACGCCCGGTCCGCCGGTCAGTTCCCGTACCCGCTCGACGGCGAGGCCGTCGGCCGCGTCGACCACATCGGTCGCGCCCAGATGGGCGGCGAGGTCGAGCCGCGAGGAGTGCGGGTCGGTCACGATGATCCGTGCGGCGCCCGCCGCCGCGGCCGCCATGACCGCGCTCAGCCCGACGGCTCCCGCGCCGAAGACGGCCACCGTGCTGCCGGGCGTGACCTTCAGCAGGTTCCAGACCGCGCCGGCGCCGGTGACGACACCGCAGCCGAGGGGAGCGAGCACATGATCGGGCAGGTCCGTCTCGCCGACCTTGATCAGGCTGCTGGGCCGGCACAGCCCGTACCCCGCGAAGGACGACTGTCCGAAGAAGTGGTCGTGCACCGGCTCGCCCGCGGCATCGCGCAGCCCGACCGAGCCGTCGGCGCGCTGAGCACCGAAGTTCAGCGGGAAATGGAGGGGACAGTACGCGGGCCGTCCGCTCAGACAGTTGTGACAGGTGCCGCAGTAGCTGAAGCTGGCCACCACCCGGTCGCCCGGCCCGAACCCGGTGACGGCGGCGCCGACCGCCTCCACCACGCCGGCCCCCTCGTGCCCGGCGACGACCGGGAGGGGTGTGGGCATACGTCCGGCCGCCACCTCCAGATCCGTATGGCACAGCCCGGCCGCGGTGAAGCGCACCAGCACCTCGTCCGGGCGGGGATCGCCGATGCTCAGCTCCTCCAGCGCGAAGGGATCGTCGCTGTCCGGCCGGCACACCGCCGCTTTCACACTGTTCATGGCAAGACCTTCGGAGGGTGCGGCAGGTTCATCGGAGCGTGACCGGCTGGAGCCCGGGGAAGTGCGGGCCGACGAGCGGCGTGTCCGTGGCACGGAGCGTCTCCAGCCAGAGGACCCGAGTGGCCGCCGCGGCTGCGTCGTCCCAGTCGAAGCCGCAGCGCCAGTGCGGATGATCCAGCGCCGCCGGGTGGTGGAAGAGGTCACCGACCAGAGCGAGGCTCTGGCCCTGGGACTCGATCAGGGCGACGGACGCGCCTGGCGTGTGGCCCGGCGCGTGCACGAGACGCAGCCACTCGTACGGCGAGACGGCATCGCCCTCCCACAGCACGGCCGCGCCCCGCAGCGGAGCGACCTTGCCGTGTACGGCGTCGTCGGCGTCCCCGTCGACGAAGTGCTTCCAGTCCTCGGCATGGATGTGATGCCTGGCCTGGGGGAACGTGGGGACACTCGCGGTGGAGGCCCAGCCCACATGGTCGATGTGCAGATGGCTGAGGACCACATCGGTCACCGAGTCGAGCGGGCAGTCCAGCTTCTCCAGCCGCTCCGGCAGCAGTTCGAAGACCGGGGGCAGCTCGCCGTCGGGCAGCAACTGCGGGGCGAGCCCGCCGCCCAGGTCGAAGACGACTCGGTGTCCTCGCCGGTCGGTCGCCAGGAATCCGCCGAACGGGATCCGAAGCATCCCGTGCTGGTCGAGGACGCCGGGCAGTGCCTGCCAGACGGACATCGGAACGTCCGGGTAGAGCAGGTTCGGCGGCATCGGTATGACGCCGTCGGTGAGGGGTTCGACTGTCACATCACCTATCTGCATGTCTCGACCGTAACCATTAAAGTGTCAAGCGTCAATTTAATAGAGCTAGGGATGAAGCCTTGCTGGTTTCGCAGCGTCCGGTATGGGTGTGTGTAAATTGACGCACAACAGTTTGATGCTTAGGCTCGATGGCACACCCAAGAGCAGAGGAGCACCGTCGTGCCTGGTCAACGGATTGATGTGCACACTCATGGCGTGTCGGACGAAGCGATGATGGTGATCGCGGGCCGGGGCTTCCGGCCGACCGGCGGATACCGCATCTCGGTGCGATGGACGCCGGAGGCCGCGCTCGCCTACATGGACCGGCAGGAGATCGCCGCCCAGCTCGTGTCCATGCCGATCTCGTTCGCGGGGGCGAACGACGACCCGGACTTCGGCACGCGGCTGGCCCGGCTGATCAACGAGGGGCACGCCGAGCTGATCGCGAAGCACCCCGGCCGCTTCGGGGCCTTCGCGACGCTTCCGGCGGACGGTCCCGACGAGGCGCTGGCGGAAGTCGCGTACGCCCTGGACGAGTTGAGGCTCGACGGAGTGGTGCTGACCTCGAACGTGCTGGGGCGCTACTTCGGCGACCCGTCCCTCGAACCCGTACTCGCGGAGCTGGCACGGCGCGAAGTGCCGGTCTTCGTCCACCCCGAGGACTGCCCGCACATCGACGTCCTCGGATTCGGCCGGCCGAGCTCGATCGTCGAGTTCCCCTTCGACACCGCGCGCACCATCACCAACGCGCTGTACACCGGTGTCTTCCAGCGGCATCCCGGGCTGCGGCTGATCCTGGCGCACTGTGGAGGGGCGCTGCCCACGCTCGGGTGGCGGATCGGCGAGCACACCGTCATGGGGCGGGGGCCGGAGGACGCGGACATCGATCCCGCCCACGTCGCCGAAGTCCTGCGGGGGCTCTACTACGAGACGGCACTCGCCGGCAGCCGCAACTCCCTGCTGCCGACGCTCGAAGTGACCTCGGCCGACCACATCCTGTTCGGAACCGACTGGCCTGCGGCCCCGGAACCCACGGTCGTGCGCAACATCGAAAACCTCACCGGCTTCGACGGCTTCACCAAGGACGAGCTCCGGGGTGTGGAGCGCGACAACGCGCTCAGGCTGTTCCCGAGGTTCGCCTGACACTGGGTGGGTGTCGTAACTCAGGACCAGTCTCCGACGAGTTCGAGGTAGGCGTGGCCGGTCACCTGCTGTCCTTGATGGATGCCGGTGACGGTGGCTGCGCCTTCGAACTTGGTCAAGGAGGGTTCCTTCACTGTCGGGGCGACTGCTCTGAGGGTCGATGCCAAGGCGCAGGGGCCGTGCAGGGGCCGGGACGAGGCGGTCGCGTCCAGTCCGGCGGTGTCTGCGGGCCGATTCGGTGTCCCCCGGCTGCACGGCATGGGCTGCCATCCACGGCACGGCGCCAGCGGTCGTTGTCGGGCCGGCAACGAAGGCGGGGCGGAGGCCGACGTCTGGTGAGCACGCGTGGGAACCCCTACGGCTACCACACCGGATCCATCCGGCCCCACGACACCGCCGTCTCCCTCCAGGGTCTCGTCCGGGCTGGCTTCCCTCGGGCAGCGGCCTCGCTCGCGGCCGGCTTGCTCACCGCCGCCGCGGACTTCGACACCCGCCTGCCCGAACTGTTCGCCGGCCACGGCGCCGAAGCCGGCGGACGCCCTGCTTCCTACCCCGCCTCACCCCGCCTTCTGTCGAGCGCAGGCATGGGCAGCGGCGGCGTCGGTCCTCGTGCTTGAGGCCGCCCTCGGCCTCGACGCGGACGTGCCTCGCGGCACGGTGACGGTTGCACCCGCGTTCGCACGCGCATACGGCCCACTGCCGGTGAGCGGGCTCCAAGTCGCCGGACGCCCACTGAGAATCACCGTCGGGCCAGACGGCACGGTAAACGTGGTGGCGCCGGAAGGGCCGGCGATCGGCACACCCAAAACGGTGCAGACGGGTCGAGCATGATCAACCTCGACATGGTCTGCCTCCTTGGGCCGCTGCCCGGCGGAGTCGGTCTGCCCCTCCGCCCCGCGGGGCAGCACGCACCGCACACCGCGACGCGCATGGCCTGACCTTTGCGGTTCCCTTGGCTTTCGGGTCCGTCCCGGCAGCGTCCGGGGTCCGGCTCGCGGTGTGCCGGTCCGCTGAACGGAACAGGGCGAGACGCGCGGCTCCCGGGGCGTCAGCCTGATTGCTCACAGGCCGGTGCCATGGGGGAGTTGGGCGGTGGGCGTTGCGGCCCGCTGTCGTCCCGCGAGTTCAGGGGGAGAGTTCGGCTCGCTACGCCGCGGGTCTCCGCCCTTCCAACGCCGGTCCTGTGACGGAGCCGCTTTCTATCGGAAGGACGGGAAACCGAGTGTCCAGATTCGCGAGAACCTTGTTCAGAGCGTTCGCGGCAGTCCTGTTGGCCGCGGCCGGCACGATCGCCTGGGGTGGGGTGGCAAACGCGGAGTCCGTCACGCCGCTCGCCCCCGGCGAGTTCCACGAGATTCGCAACAACTTTCACACGCCCCCGATGTGCCTTCAGCCACGCGAGCAGGCATTCGGCTCACCCATCATCCAGATGCCGTGCGACGGCAGCAGCGCCCAGGGCTGGCTCAGGCTGGACATGGGCGGCAACCACTACCGGTTCGCCAACACGCTGGGCCTGTGCATCTTCACCGACGACAACCCCGTGAACGGGTCGCCGCTCTGGCTCGACGAATGTGCGGTCAGTGGCGGCACCACGGTCAGCAACGCGGAGTGGACGTCCACGCACCCGCTGCCCAATGTCGACGTCCGGCTGAGCACGCATGTGCACTTCGCAGAACACAACTTCTGCATTGACGAGCCAGGTGGCTCGGGTGCCTCGAACCTGGCTGTTCAGCTCTTCGCCTGCAACACCTCGATCGCCCAGAGGTGGAGCGTCGGCTTCAACTGACCGCCTCGACGTCCCGACACCGGATCGGCCGCCCGCGAGTCCCTGGGCGGCCGATCGACACGGTCTGCCCCACTGGGGTCCCGCCCATCGCGAAGGGATCCGGGGACGCGGGCGTGATCCGAGCGGCGCGGCGTTCCTGGCCAGGGCCGACGCCTCGGGCATGGTCGCGTGGTGCCGGGTGGCGATGCCTCGCGCGGCCTTGCCGAACATGGATGTCCACACCCGCCCACCCGCGAAGCGACAGCGACAGCGCGTACGTACATGGAATACGTACTCCTACCGACGTGCCCCTGACACCCGTGCCGTGTCCTTGAGGTCATGACGACACCGAGCGTGAAACGCGCAGATGCCGAAGAACGTCAGGTCGGCGGTGGTGGGCGTATGGGTCCACGCCATGCTGAACCCGGCGCCGGGCGCCCTGATCCAGAAGGGCGCGCAGGCGATGGCCTGGCCTCCCGTGTGCACCGCCTCGCTGAGCTGCGGAAGCGGCAGCGCACCAGACCTACGTCCTCGGCTGACCTGTCGACACGCTGCGGCCCAGGTTCATGCGCAGTCTGGAGGACTGCACAGGGCTGACACTGATCAGCACGTCTGACCTGCAAGAACGGCGTGAATCGGCAATGATCGGCAAGGGCCGCCCGAGTGAATCCGCTGCTCATGAGTTGAACAGCGTTGCTGGCAGCGTTAGTTCGGACTGTTCTGACCTGCACCGATGTCGTGTCTCGCAGCCGGGAACATGGCCGCGAGCGGCCTCTGTGGGCGGCCGGGTGCCCAATTCGGGACGCCGGCAGGACGCGGGGAATCGGAAGTGGCTGCTTCGGTGTCATCCTCACGCCCGCTCGGCACTGCTGTTCCTCACGCCTGCCCGGCACCGCTGTGGTGGGTGGCGCGCTGTGTCGGCAGACGATCAGGGTGCTGTGCGGCTCTTGGACGGCCGGGCAAGCGCCCCCCGTGGTGCCGGAGAAACCGCCCGTACAGAAAACGGCCCGAAGGGATGCCCACCGTGCGGCCTGTGCTGCCCGGTTGTCCTGGGCCGCTTCCCGGTTCTCATGGTCGTCGTCGACGAGGGTGACAGCCTCCGAACCATCGCCATGACGACCTGCTTCCCGGAAGCTACGTCTGGGCGGACCATCAATTCGCCCAATTCGCCGCCGAACACGACGTCTGATGCGTGTACTGCCCGGTTGTGCCCCGGTCGCCGTTACCGTCGCCGTCCTGCGCAGTAGCTTCCTGGAGGTCCCTCAGCCATGGCCGAGCCCACCACCCCACCGCCGCTGCCGGCAGGACGACGCCCTGCGTGGCTGACCCGCAACGTGAGGGTGCTGTGCGGGGTGTCCTTTCTCCAGGACGCGGCCAGCGAACTGCTCTACCCGATCCTGCCGATCTTCCTGACCGTGGTGCTCGGCGCCCCGCCCGCCGTCGTCGGTGCGATCGAGGGACTCGCCGAGGGCGCGGCGTCGATCACCAAGGTGGCCGCCGGGCGCCTCGCGGACCGGTTCGACCGGCGCCCCCTGATCGGCGTCGGCTACGGGCTGGCCGCAGTGGGCAAACTGCTGATCGCGCTCGCGACCGTCTGGCCCTTGGTGCTTCTCGCCCGGGTCACCGACCGGCTCGGCAAGGGCATGCGCGGGGCGCCTCGCGACGCCCTGCTCGTCGAGGGCGTCCCGAAGGGGCAGCGCGGCAAGGTGTTCGGTCTGCACCGGGCCGCCGACACCGCCGGCGCGGTGGTCGGCCCGCTCGTGGGGCTGGTCCTGTACGAGGCGCTCGACCACCGGTTGCGCCCGCTGTTCTGGATCGCCGTGATCCCCGCCGTCGCGTCGGTCGCGCTGGTCGCCGCCGTCCGCGACCCACGAACCAAAGGGACAGGCGGTTCCTCGACGCGGGCCTCCCACACACCCTGGCGGTCCCTGCCTCGCCCCTACTGGCGCGTTCTCGGGGTGCTGCTCGCCTTCAACCTCGTCAACTTCCCCGACGCGCTGCTCCTGTTGCGTGCTCACGACCTGGGCCTGTCCACGGCTGGCGTGGTGGGCGCGTACGCGGTCTACAACCTCGTCTACGCCGCCTTGTCCTACCCCGCCGGGGCGCTGTCCGACCGCTTGCCGCGCTCGCTGGTCTTCGCCTCCGGCCTGGTCTTCTTCGCGATCGGCTATCTGGGCCTCGGCCTGATCCACAGCCCCTGGCCGGTGTTCGTGGTGCTGCCGCTCTACGGCGGTTTCGCGGCCTGTACCGACGGCGTCGGCAAAGCCTGGATCTCCACGCTCGTCCCCGACCACCAGCAGGGCACCGCGCAGGGCCTCTACCAGGGCGCGACCGGTGCCGCTGTCCTGGTGGCGGGCGTGTGGGCCGGGCTCGCCTGGGGCGCCGACGGCCACCTCCCGCTGCTGGTGGCAGGTGGCATCGCGCTGGCCCTCGCCGGTGTGCTGCCGGTCATGGCCCGTGCGCGGACCGTAGCCATTTGACCCGGAGTCCCCGATGAAGGCGAGACGAGCCGGTCGGCTTCCAGCCATGTGTAGTGACAGGTTCTGGTCAAGGGCTGTCCAAAAGCCGGACGCCTCGGGCCACCGGTGGTCGGGTCGTCCCCGACGGCTGTATCCGTGCCCGTTTGGGAGGACCTGGTGTCAGCACCAACCCGCAAGAGACGGTGGCTCACGATCTGCGCCATCACCGCATCCGCCGCACTTGTCGCGATACCCGCCGGCGCCACGCCCGGCGCGGACGGCAGCCCCTTCGGCGCCCGCGCACTCGCTCAACTCGCCGCAGAGCGAGGCCAGTCGGTGGGTGCCGTCAGCCCCAAGGCGAAGGCCGAGGACGACGGCGGCGGTGACGACGGCAACGAGGCCGACGAGATAGCCGAGGGCGCCGACCAGTACGCCGAGGCCCGCACCTCACCCGGCATCGTGGCTCCGGGCGCGTACGGAGCCGCCTGGACGAGTCTGACCAACCTGCCGAGCACCGGCGGTAGTTGGCGCAACATCACAAACCTGCCGTACAACTCCGACGACCCGCGCTACCGCGACTACGACTCCAACTCCAGCGGCGGCTCGGGCAACGTCACCGGCCGGATGGCCGCGATGGCCGCCGACGACGACGGATACGTGTACGCGGGCAGCGCGGGCGGCGGAGTGTGGCGCTCGCACACCGGAGGCGGCCGCTGGCAGCCCGTCAGCGACAAGCTGCCGGCGCAGTCCACCGGCGCGCTCGCGCTGGACGGCGCCGGGCGGCTGTGGCTGGGCACCGGCGAGGCGACGACCAACGCGGACGCGTACCTCGGCAGCGGTGTCTATGTCCTGTCGAACCCCCGTCACGGCACGTTCTCCTCCCGCAGCCGGGTCGGCGGCGACGAGCTGGAGTCCACCACCGTCCACGAACTGCGCTTCGGCGGCGGCAAGGTGTGGGCGGCGACCAGCGAGGGCGTGTGGAGCCACTCCACGAAGAAGCTGAGCGGCGCGTGGAAGCTGGAGTTCGCGCCCAACCCCGACTATCTGCCGGGCGGTTCACTCGCGAACGACGCCTCGGCCGCGTACAAGAACATCGCCAACGACATCGCGATCGACCCGAAGGACCCCTCGAAGGTGGTCCTCGCGGTCGGCTGGCGCAGCGGTGACGACTACAACGGCTTCTACACCAAGGTGAACGGCGTCTGGACGCGGATCACCAGCGGCCTGGGCGACCTGCCGTCCGACGCGGACAACGTCGGCAACGTCACCTTCGCCCGCTCCGCCGACGGCTCCCGGTACTACGCCATCGACCAGTCCCCGGAACAGCTCAACACCAACCCGGACAGCGGCCTTGAGGGCATCTACGTCTCCAAGTCCGGTTCTCCCACCGGCCCTTGGACGAAGATCGCCGACTACAAGGGCCTGGCCGCCGACGGCTCGGCGCTGACCTCCAGCGGCTACATGCCCGGCGTGCAGGCCTGGTACAACCAGTTCCTGACCGTGGACCCGGCGAACGCGGAGCACGTGTACGCGGGTCTGGAGGAGGTCTACGAAACGAAGGACGGCGGCAGTACCTGGTCCACGGTCGGCCCGTACTGGAACTTCGGGTTCCCCTGCTGGAGCATCGACCCCACCAAGCAGACCGGCGACTGCAGCCCGACCACCCACTCCGACCAGCACGGTGTCGCGATCGGCAGCTACCACGGCAAGAGCTTCGTCTACGTCGGCAACGACGGCGGCGTCTACAAGCGCCCGCTCGACGGCGCCCAGGACTCCTCCGGCCACGCCACCGACTGGACCTCGCTGAACGACGGCACCATCGACACCCTCCAGTACTACTCGGTGGGTGTCGGCAAGGACCTGACCCACGGCGGCGTCTCCGTCACCGGTGGCCTGCAGGACAACGGCCAGTCGATCCTGCGCAGCAACGACACGGTGATGGGCTCCGACTTCGGCGGCGACGGCGGCGACACCCTCACCGATCCGGCCAACGGCTGCAACATCGCCGAGGAGTACGTCTACCTCGCCATCCAGGTGACCCAGAACTGTGCTGTCAACGACGGCAGTTGGGTCACCGACCCCAGCAAGATCACGTCGTACAACGTCGCACCCGCCGACAACGCCACCGGTGAGGCCCGCTTCATCGCACCCATCACGGCCGACGCGAAGAACAGCTCGACCTGGATCGCCGGCGGCCGCCACATCTGGGTCCAGACCCACGGTTACGCCATCCGCAGCGGCGACGAGTGGACCAGCGTGTACGACCTCGGCGCCGGCCGCACCACGACCGCCGTCGCTGCCTCGGGCGGCAAGGTGTACGCGGCATGGTGCGGCCCCTGCAACAACCAGGGCTTCGCCCGCGGCATCTCCGTCGGCAACGTGGACGGCACCGGCTGGCACGACATCACGCTCCCGGCCACCGGCACGGACGGCACCGTACCCAACCGCTACCTCAGCGGCTTCGCCATCGACCCCAAGAACGCCGACCACGTCTACCTCGCGGTCAACGGCTTCTCCCGGCACTGGACCGAAGGCCCCGGCGCCGGAATCGGCCACGTCTTCGAGTCCGCCGACGGCGGCACCACCTGGAAGGACATCTCGAAGAACCTCCCCGACGTGCCGGCCAACTCCGCGGTCGTCACACCGAACGGCGGCCTCGCCGTCGCCACCGACCTCGGCGTCGTCTACCGGGCGCCGGGCCGTACGACCTGGAAGCGCGTCGGCAACCTCCCGGCTGTCGCCGTACTTCAGTTGAAGCTGAGCCCCGACGGCAAGACGCTGTACGCGGCCACCCACGGCCGCGGCATCTACACGATCAACGTGCGCGACTGCGACTGACGCAGCGACGTCCGACGGGGTGATCCCGGATTGTCGGGGTCACCCCTGTGCCGTGTACGGCACCACGCTCACGTCGAGCGTGAAGGCGACGCGCGCCGCGCCCGCCACGTCCGGCGCCTTCGCCGCTGCCGTGATCTTCGCGGTACCGCCCCGGGTACCCGCACAGCGCAGCGAGGCGTGGGCCGAGCCGTCCGGCGCCAGTTGCCACCCGGACACCACCACGAAGACGGGAGCGGAGCTCCGCAGGGCCGTCCACCGCTTGTCGTCCGTACGGGGCTTCAGGACGAGGGACACCACCGTCCCGGGCCGCACGCACAGCCGCTGCTCGACCGGTGCACCAGGGCTGACGGTGACCTCCGCACGCCCGGCGGAACAACTCCCCGCCGAAGCGGGCGTCGACGTAGGGGGCGACGGCTCCACAGACCGGCTCCCGGATGTCGCTCCCGCGGCTCCGTCGCCCGCCGAAGAGCCGCAGGACGTCAGGACGAACACCCCGGCGACCATCCACGCCTTGGTCCACGATCGCATGCCAGAACCTCCCGGCCCGTCTGCGCCGATACCAGCATGCCCCGCCGACGCCGATCAGGTCGCCCACACGACCGGTGCGGGCCCTCCTTCTATCGGGGCGTGCCACAGAGGGCGGCCTGGTCGGTCATCGTCCGGACGGGGCGCAGCGCGCGGCCGACCGCCGGCCGGGTCAGGGCGTAGGTGCAGGCGAGCATGACCGCGTCCAGGGCGAGTGAACCCACGAGCAGGGTGTCGGCCCAGCTCCGGTACGGGGCAAGGTCCAGCGCGGTGACCACCGTGGGCCGGCTCCGGGCTCCGGGGACCGGGTGGGAGCACAGCCGCAGGGGCGGTGGACCGTGGTGGTGAGGCACCGCTGTCCACCGCGCCCGGCGAGCGCATTGGCGACGCGGGGCAACTGGCCTGCGGCCGACGGCTGTTCCAGCAGATGTCGGCCGGCGTAGATCCACACGGTGGCGTCGAGCAGGTCGTCGTGGGACGTCTCCAGGACACGCACCGTCGTACCGCTGGTGCCGCCGGTCGTCGCGACGGCGGCGGCCCGGCTGCGCAACCCGCGCAACGTGCCCGTCGTCTCCGTCGCGTCGGGCGTCCGACGCGACGGAGAGCCAGAAGGCCACGGCGCACAGGCACAGGCCCACCGGGGCCGAGGGCGAACAGCCGGCCGCGCCTCGGCCCTGGCACCGGCGGGCGACCGCGTCGCCACCCTCGGCAGTCCGGTCCTGACCGGACTGCTCAAGCTCCCCGGCTTCGCCGCCCACGGCGAACTCATCCACCCGCTGCTCAGCCTTGCGGGCTACCTCGTGGTGCCTGCCGCCGTGACGCCCTGCCCGGGCGACCCCACCGCATCTTCGTCACCGCTGCCGCGCTGCCTGAAACCCGCCGATCGCGAGGCCCTCCTCGCCCACGAACGCGCCCAAGCGCGCCCCTACTTCCCCCTACTTCCTGGCCGCCGCGGAACTCGCCGCCCGCTGCCACGCCGCCCAGACTTCGCACCTGCTAGTCGCCATGCGCGCGCAGCTGATGTTCGTAGGCGAAGATCACGACCTGCACTCGGTCGCGGAGTCGCAGTTTGGTGAGGATGCGGGTGATGTGGGTCTTGACGGTGGCCTCGGTGAGGAAGAGGCGCTCCGCGATCTCGGCGTTCGACAGGCCGGCGGCGATGAGGTGGAACACGTCCCTTTCGCGGGGCGTCAGTTGGGCGAAGAGCGCGCCCGCGTCGTCGGCGCGGGGCCACGGGGCGATCTGGGCGAAGCGGTCGACGAGACCGCGGGTGATGCGCGGGGTGAGGACGGCGTCGCCGGAGGCCACGGCGCGGATCGCCGCCTGGAGCACGGCCGGGACGACGTCCTTGAGGAGGAACCCGCAGGCTCCGGCGCGGAGTCCTTCGAAGGCGTATTCGTCGAGGTCGAAGGTGGTGAGGATGAGAACGCGTGAGGCCGTCTCGGCGGTGATGTGCCGGGTCGCCTCGATGCCGTCCATGACCGGCATGCGTACGTCCATGAGCACCACGTCCGGCAGCGTGCGCCGCGCGAGGTCGACCGCCTCCTCCCCGTTGGCGCCTTCGCTGACGACAGTGATGCCCGGCATCGTGTCGAGGAGGCTGCGGAAGGCCATGCGGACGAGTGCCTGGTCGTCGGCGAGGAGGACCGAGATCGTCATCGCGGTTCCCCCAGCTTCAGTTCGCCGGAGACGACCCACCCGGACACGGTGGGCCCCGCCCGGAGGTCGCCGTCGAACATGGCGACCCGTTCCCGCATCCCGGTCAGCCCGTTGCCGGCATTTCCCGCGGCGCCGGTCCGGGCGGTCGGCCTGCCGTCGTCGGTGACACTGAAGCCGACCAGGTCATCGCCGCAGTTCAGGACGACATCCACCTTCGACGCGTCTCGGGCGTGCTTGACGACGTTCGTGAGTGACTCCTGGAGGATCCGGTAGAGCGTCGTCTGTGCCTCCGCGCTCAGGGTCTCCCGGCTGCCGGTCTCGGTCAGCCGGACGTCCAGGCCGGTGCCGCGGGTCTCGTCCACCAGGGCCTTGAGCGAGCCGAGGTCGGGCTGAGGGGCGCGGTCGCCACCGTCGTCCGCGCGCAGGACGCCGAGGAGGCGACGCATTCCTGCGAGGGACTGCCGACCGGTCGACGCCGCCTGGAGCATCTTCCCGCGGGCGCCCTCCGGATCGGTCGCCGTGGTCGCCGCCGCGGCCTCGGAGAGGGCTACGACGACCACCAGACCGTGGGCGACGATGTCGTGCATCTCCCGCGCGATCCGGGTGCGCTCGGCCGCCGCGGCGAGCTGCGCCTGCTGGGCGCGCTCCTGTTCCAGACGCTCCGCACGGTCCTCGATGGAGGCGAGGTAGCGACGCTGGGCCCGCACGGTGGTGCCGAGGAAGAACGCTGTGGCGGCCAGCCCGCTGAGGATGACGCAGGCGTCGTTGACGCTCGCGGCCGGGGCGAACCGCACCGCCACCAGGACGACGCCGAGTTCGACGGCCGCCGCGGCGCCGAGCGAGTGCCGCAGACCGCGGCGGGCGGCGACCGTGTAGAGCGCGACCAGGATCGCGAACTCGGAGAACGAGACCGTGCCGAGCGCCCAGGTCGCCATCGCCACGGCCCAGCAGAACCAGAACACGGCGACCGGAGCCCGGCGGCGCAGCACGAGGGGACAGATCACCGCGATCGCCAGCACCCAGTTCAGCACCCCTGACCGGTTGTAGAGCAACTCGTGCGACGCGGCGACGGCGCACAGGACGGGCGGCCCGAGGAGCAGTACGAGGGACAGCGGCGGGCGGTCCCGGGACAGTCGGTGCGCCGGCTGGAGGTGCTTCACCCTGCCGACAGTACGGAAAGGCGGTACCGGCGGCGTCAATCGAAGGTCTTACATCCGCCGGAAAGTGGCCACCATTGTCGGATGTGCCGGTCCCGGTGCCGCTTTTAGCCTCGCGGCATGAGAACTCGACCAGCGACCATGGCCATGAAAGTGCCGGAGATCACCCTCATCTTCTGGATCGCGAAACTGTGCACCACCGGATTCGGTGAGTCCTTTTCGGACTACGTCTTCTTCAACGACTACATCGGACAGCATCTGGCCATGCTCATGGGCCTCGGCCTGCTCCTCGTATGCCTGGCCGTGCAGATCACCGCCACGAAATACATTCCGTGGGTCTACTGGCTCGCGGTGACGGCCGTGAGCATATTCGGGACGATGTCGGCGGACTTCCTGAACAAGGATCTGGGGATGCCGCTCTACGCCTCCACGCTGATGCTGGTGGTCGTCCAGGCCGCCGTCTTCGCCGCCTGGTACGCGACACAGCGGACCCTGGACGTGCACACCATCAACAACCGTCTGCGGGAGCTGTTCTACTGGCTGACCGTCCTGTGCACCTTCGCTCTGGGAACAGCCGCGGGCGATTTCGCGGCCGTGACCCTGGGACTCGGCACCTTGGCCTCGTCCTTCGTCTTCCTGGGGATCATTCTGATCCCGGCAGCCGGCTATCGCTGGTTCCGTCTCAACGAAGTCCTGGCCTTCTGGTTCGCCTACACCATCACCCGCCCCCTGGGCGCCTCCGTCGCGGACTGGCTTTCCGTACCCGCCCCTTATGGGGACGGACTCCAATTGGGGACCGGGCCCATCAGCCTGGTCCTCGGAATTCTCCTCGCCGGAGTCATCGCGGTGATCGGATCACAACACCGCCGATCCGGTCCCCCGAAAGCGGCACCCCTGGAGGCGGCAGCTGAGGGCCGTTGACCACGTCGGCAACGGCCGCGGTCATCCATGGGTCCCCGCCAGTCCGCGATGCTGTTGGCGAATCCGGTGCGGCTGGGCCACCTCTCCGAAAAAGTGTGACGCTTCTGGGGAAAGTGTCACACTTTCTCGGCTGTGTATGGCTGCTCCGGCCTGCTGACGGGATTGGCCAACAGCGTCGTCCGCTGACGGGGACTCCGGGTCGGAGTCGTGCGGTCGCTTCCGGGCTCCGCGAGGCTGAGTACAAGGCTCGATGCCGTCGTCATCCGTACCCCGGCGGCGATGACGTTCTGCTTGCTGCAGCCAGGGCCGAAGGGGAGCGTGAGTTCATCGCCGAGTACGGGAGCGCACTGGACCAGGCCCCGAAGCGGAAGTCGGCCGTGCCGCTCGACCGGGACCCGTCAGAGTTCCAGGCGGTAGCCGTGCCCCCGCAGGGTGGTGATGCGGGGCAGGCTGCCGGAGTGGGCCGAGGTGTCGGCTGCCTCGGTGAGGCGGCGGCGCAGGCCGGCCATGGTGACGTCGAGGGTCTTGGTGGAGCCGAACCAGTTCTCGTCCCAGACCTCGGCCATCAGGGTCTCCCGGGAGACGGCCTCGCCCGGGTGCAGGGCGAGGACGGCGAGCAGGTCGAACTCCTTGGGGCGCAGCGGCACTTCCTCGTCGTGGAGCGTGCAGCGGCGGGCTGAGACGTCGAGGACGAGGTCGGCCAGGTGGACGGGTTCCTGTGGTGGCGCGGCGACGACGCGGCGGCGCAGATGGGCGCGGAGGCGGGCCAGCAGCACGGAGAGGCTGAAGGGTTTGACGAGGTAGTCGTCGGCTCCGGCGTCCAGCCCCGCGATCACGTCGATGTCGTCGGTGCGCGCGGTGAGGATGATGATCAGCAGGTCGGGCCGGCGGGCGCGCAGGGCGCGGGCGACGTCGAGGCCGTCCATGTCGGGCAGCCCGAGGTCGAGAAGCAGGACGTCGTACGAGGACCGCGCGGCCTCGGCCAGGGCGCCGGAGCCGGTGCGGCTCCAGGTGGGTGCGTAGTCGTTGCCGCGCAGGCCGGTCTGAAGGTGGCGGCCGATGGTGTCGTCGTCCTCGACGACCAGGACGCGCGGTCGGCTGCGGTCGGCGGTGGCGGGCATGCGCATGGGCGACAGCCTAGGAGCGGGCGGCTCGCCGGTCCGGTACGGCGCGGTCACAGGTCGCGCAGTTCCTCGACGGCCGGGCGTCCGGCGCTGCGGATGCCGTTGAGGGCGGCGGCCAGTACGGCGGCCACCGCGGCGCCCGCGGTCAGGATCAGGTAGCCGGAGGGCACGGACAGGCTCGCCGGAGGTGGGTCGAAGACGCCCGTGAGGACCTTCACCAGCATCTCCGACAGCGCCCAGCCGATGAGCGCGCCGCCCGCCAGTCCGCCGGAGGTCAGCAGCAGCGCCTCGGTGAGGACCATGCCGCGCAGTTGGCCGGGTTTCGCGCCCAGCACGGTGGCGATGGCGAAGGTGCGGCGGCGTTCGGCCAGGCCGAGGGCGAGGACGAGTCCGCCCGCTCCGGCGGCGAGCAGTACGGCGAAGGCGAGTTCGATGCGGGTCAGGCCGGCCAGGTCGACGGACGTGAGGCTGGTGCCCACGCTGCCGCGGGTCTGGGTGAGGTCGGTGACGGTGGCGCTGGTGCCGAGTTGGTTCCGCAGGTGGGCGGCGACCTGCTTCTGGTGGGTGCCGCCGGTGTCGACCAGGAACGCGCCGACCGCGTCGTTGCCGGTCGCCTTCGCCACATAGGCGGCGTTGGCGACGAAGAAGCTGTCCTTGGGGGCGGTGGGGAACTCCTTGACGATTCCGGCGTAGTGGAAGGGGACGGTGCGCAGGGCCTTGGTGCGGGCGTCCTGGACGCGGAGGTTGACGGTGTCGCCGGGGGAGAGCTGGAAGTCGTGGACGGTCTCCACGCTGACCAGGAGGTTGTCGGGGCGTTGGGTGAGGCGCTGCATGAGCTGGCGGGCGGTGCCGCCGGCGAAGTAGGCGTCCTGGAGCGAGGTGGCGTGGGCGATGGTGTCGGGGCGGACGCCGTAGAGGTCCTGGAGGTCGGAGCCGACGTAGGCGAAGCGGTGCTGGACGGGCTCGACGTGCCGTACGCCGGAGACCTTCAGCGTGCTCGCGGCGCCGGGCGGGACATGGGTGCCCGGCGGTTCGGTCACGGTGACGTCGGCGCCGTTGGTCAGCCGTGCGTCGGCCTCGGCCTGCTGGTGGTAGGTGGCGTTGAAGACGGCGGTGGAGATGGCGAACGACACCGCGAGGGCGAGCAGCACCACGGAGCGGGCCAGCGGGCGGCGGCGCCGGGACAGTACGGCGGCCGTGGTGCCGGCGAGGGTGGCGGTCAGGGGGCGGGCCAGTCGGGCCAGGGCCGGGCGGCCGTGGGTGAGGGCGAGCAGGGTCAGGCGCCACAGCAGCAGGGCGGCGCCGATCCACAGCAGGGCCGGGCCGAGGAAGGCCCAGTAGGAGACGGAGAGGGTGGGCACGCCCTCGGGGGCGAGAACGAGGGCGTACTGGTTGCCGGAGGAGGCGCGGAAGACCAGCCACGAGCCGATGAGCAGTGCGAAGTCGAGGCCGTAGCGCATCCACCAGGGCGAGCGCGTGGCCCGTACGCCGCTCTCCTTGCGGGTGTTGGCGACGGTCACCGAGCGCAGGTCGCGCAGGGCGGGGACGAGGACGGCACAGGCGGCCACGGCGGCGCCGAGGACGAACGCGATGCCGTACCAGATGGCCCAAGTGCCCGCGCTCGCGCCGAAGGAGACGGCGCCGAAGGCGAGGCGCCCGGTCAGCGCCGCGATGCCCAGACCGGCGAATCCGCCCACGCCACCCACCAGTGCGGCTTCCAGGCCCGCGAGCCCGGTGATCTGACGGGGACGCAGCCCGCGCAGTCGCAGCAACCCCTGTTCCTGGCGGCGCCGTTGGCCGCCCGCCGAGGCGACCGCGGCGGTCAGTGCGGCGGCCAGGACGGCGCCGGGTACGCCGAGGAAGAGGAAGAGGATCTGGGCGTAGAGGGCGTCCTGGCGGGCGGAGTCGAGGGCGGCACCGAGGTTGTCGCCGACCAGTGCGCCGCCCGAGGTCTTGGCTTCGAGGTGGTGGGCGGCGCCGGTGACGGTGCTGAAGGCGGCGGCCGGGTCGGCGGGCAGATGGGCG
This sequence comes from Streptomyces sp. NPDC058469, assembly GCF_042721125.1. Taxonomy (NCBI): domain Bacteria; kingdom Bacillati; phylum Actinomycetota; class Actinomycetes; order Kitasatosporales; family Streptomycetaceae; genus Streptomyces; species Streptomyces sp. NPDC058469. The sequence goes on along the minus strand of NZ_JBHXME010000002.1, from coordinate 28,956 downwards.
TCGCGGGCGACGTGGATCTGGGTGGTGAGGTCGGCGGCGCCGCGGGTGAGGGAGGCGAACCGGGCGGCGGGCAGGAGGATGACGTTGTCGGGGGGTGCGGTCGGCTGGGACTGGGTGGGGGCGCCGACGTTCTGGAACAGGGAGTCGGCCTGGGGCAGGTCGACCACGCCGTCCACGCGCACCTGCCGCGGTCCGGCGCCCGGCAGTTGGATGGTGACGGTGTCGCCGGGGGCGGCGTGCAGGTTGGCGGCGGTCTGCTGGGCGAGCAGCACACCGGTGGGCGAGCCGGAAAGAGGGCGGATCTCGCCGGGGAACAGGTGGCCGTAGCCCGGTGGCAGGCCGAGGGCGATGCCGGGGCCCGTGGTCTGGGTGCTGCCCTGTACACGGGCGGTGAGGCCGGTGGTGCGGGCGTATCCGACCGGGAGGGCGGTCCGGGTACCGGGGTCCGTGCGGACCTGCCGCAGAACGGAGTTGGCGTCCGCGCCGGGCTGCACCTCGACCTGCCAGTCCACGGCGACCGAGCGGACGGCGCGCTGGGTCATGGTCGCCTTCGAGGCGGTGAGGAAGGAGCCGAGGGAGGCGACGAGGGCGACGGCGAGCGCGATGCCGGTCATGGCGGCCAGCAGCCGTCCGGCGCGATGGCGCGCCAGACTCCTTGCCCACGAGGTGATCATGGCGTGTCCTCCGGTGCGAGCAGTCGTCCGTCGCGCATGGCCCGCCGGACGGTGAGCCGGGCGGCGACAGCCGGGTCGTGGGTGGTGACGACGAGGGCGGCGCCTGTACGGTCCGCCGCGGTCAGCAGGGCGTCCAGCACGCGGGCGCCGGTGGCGTGGTCGAGGCGGCCGGTCGGCTCGTCGGCGAGGATCAGGCGTGGTTCCTGGGCGAGAACGCGGGCCACGGCGACCCGCTGGGCCTGGCCGCCGGAGATCTCCTCGGGCAGCCGGTCGGCGAGGTCGGCCGCCCCGACCAGACCGAGCGCCTCGGCGACCGGACGACGCGTCCGCTCCTCCGGCCGGCCGGCGAGGACGAGAGGAAGCGCGGTGTTCTCCGCGACGTCCAGGGCGGGGACGAGGCTGTCGGCCTGGAACACCAGCCCGATGTCGGCACTCCCGCCCAGGCCGGGCCAGGAGACGGTGCCGCCGGTGGGGCGTTCGAGCCCGGCCAGCAGATGCAGCAGGGACGACTTGCCCGACCCGGACGGCCCTACGATCGCCAGCCGGTCGCCGGGCCGGACGCTCAGGTCGGACCCGTGCACGGCCACCACCGCCGTCGCGCCCCGCCCGAAGGTCAGCGCCGCGTCTTCGCAGAGGACGAGTACGTCAGTGCCGGACATCGCTCGCCTCCTGTGTTTCCCGGGTCTGTTCGTCGTCCAGGGCGTTCACCTGGTGGGTGATGCGGTCGGTCTCGGGGGTGGCTTCCTTGGCCGTCGTGGCGTGTCCGATGGTGGGTGCCGTGTTCTTGCGGAGGATGAGTACGTCAGTGCTGGACATTGCTCGCCTCCTGTGTTTCCTGGGTCTGTTCGTCGTCCAGGGCGTTCACCTGGTCGGTGTTCCGGTCGGTCTCGGGGGTGGCTTCCTTGGCCGTCGTGGCGTGTCCGATGGTGGGTGCCGCGTTCTTGCGGAGGATGAGTACGTCAGTGCCGGACATCGCTTGCCTCCCGTGTCTCCCGGGCCCGTCCGTCGGTCAGGGTGATCACCCTGTCGGCGATCCGGACCGCCTCCGCGCTGTGCGTGACGATCAGTACCGCGCAGCCGTCCGCGGCCCGCTCCCGGACCATCCGCAGCACCAACTGCTCGGTGCCGCCGTCGAGTTCACCGGTCGGTTCGTCGGCCAGGAGCACGGCGGGGGAGTTCGCGAGGGCCACGGCCAGCCCGGCGCGCGCCAGTTCACCGCCGGACAGCTGCCGCGGCAGGGCGCGGGTCCGCCGGCCGAGCCCCACCTGCTCCAGCAGTGCCTCGGCGGAGACGGAGGGATGGCCGCGTACCGCCCGCTGGGCCAGGCGGATGTTGTCCCGCACGGTCAGGTGCGGCAGCAGGTTGCGGCTCTGGAGCAGGACGCCGATGTGGCGGGCGCGCAGCCGGGCCCGCTCGGTCTCCGGCCGGTGGCTGATACGGACGCCGTCCACATGGACGTCGCCGCCGGAGGGTTCGTCGAGTCCGGCCAGGCACGCCAGCAGGGTGGACTTGCCCGCTCCCGAGGGGCCGACGACGGCGACCGTCTCGCCGCGCCGCACCGTCAGCGACACCCCGCGCAGGGCCAGGGTCTCCTCCTCGCCCGCACGGTAGAACCGGTACAGCTCGCGGGCGGTGAGCGCGTCATCGTCGTACGACCGGGTGGGCACGACGGTCACCGCCACGCGAAGGAGTCGCTGACGATCCGCCACGGGTCGACGTTGTCGGCGTTGACCGGCCCGGACAACGTCAGGTCGACCTCATGACCCTGCCGGTAGAAGGCGTACCGCTCGAACGTGTCCCGCACCACCTTGCCGGTGACCGGGTCCTTGGCGGAGTCGCCCTGATAGGTCAGCCGGACGACACGGCCGGCGTGCCGGGTCACCTCGGTCGCCTTCGGTGCCGCGAACTTCGGTACCTGCGTCTTGAGTTGGGGCACGACGGTGTTCGTGACGGAGCCGACCGTGGGCGCGGCGGAGGCGGTGGCCGTGGTGACGCGGACGGTGTTCAGCTTGTCCGTGAACACGGTCGTGGCGCCCTGACCGGTGCGGGCCCAGCCCTCGGGCACCTTCACCGTGAAACCGGTGAAACCGGTGCCGGGCCGGTACGCCACGTACACCTGGTTGTCGGGGATGTCGCCGGGCGGATTCGACTCGGTGGGCGCGGGGGTCGCCCCGGCGTTGCCCACGCCGGCCGGGGCAGCGGACGTAGCGGACCCCGAGTGCGAGCCGGACCCTGAGTGCGAGCCGGAGCCCGAACAGCCGGTGATCACCGCCGCGACCAGCGCCAGTCCTACGGCGGCGGATGTGCGTACAGGTGCCATGGTCACTGCCCTCCCGGAAAGCCTGCGACCGGAGATCGGTCATGGCACCGACGCTAGGAGGCGGCCGGTTAACGCCCGGCACGCCGACGGTTAGACGACGGCAAAAGCGCGTGGCGCACCACCTCCGCGCAGGCCGGCGGCCCGCAGGATGAAGGCATGAGACAGCGTGTCGTGCGAGTCGCCCTCACCGCCGCCCTGGTCGCCGTGGCCCTCCTCGCCGTCCCGCTGGCCCTGGCCATCAGGTCGTCCCTGTACGCCGACCAGCGCGACACCCTGGAGCGCGCGGCCCTGTCCGGCGCCGTGCGGGTCAGCCCCGACTACACGACCGGCGATCCGGTCGAACTGCCCGCGCCGCCGGCCGGAGGGCACCTAGGCCTGTACGACACCCACCTGCGCCTGCGGGCGGGCAGCGGCCCCAGGACCGGTGACGCGGCGGTGCGGCGAGCCTTCGGCGCGACGGTCGTGCGCGGCCACTCGGCCGGTGATCTCACCGTCGCCGTGCCGGTCTCGCACGCCGAGCAGGTCATCGGCGTCGTCCGCGCCTCCTCGCCCACCGACGCCGTACGCGCCCGCGTCCTCGCCGTGTGGGCCGTCCTCGCCTGCGCCTGCGCCCTCGCCCTGACCGTGGCGGTCCTGGTCGCCCGCCGCCAGGCGCGGGTGCTGGCCGCCCCGTTGGAGGACCTCTCCCGCCACAGCCGGGCCGTCACCGCCGGCGACCTGAGCGCACGTGCCACGCCCAGCGGCGTCGCCGAGATCGACCAGGTCGCCCGCACCCACAACGAGATGCTGCACAGCCTCACCGAACTCCTGCGCCACGAACGGGACTTCACCGACAACGCCTCCCACCAGCTGCGCACCCCGCTGACCGGACTGCAGCTCACCCTGGAGGCGGGCCTCGCCCAGGACGACGACGCCCGGCTGCGCCCGGCGCTGGAGGAGGCGCTGGCCACCACCCGTCGCCTGCACGGCACGGTGGAGGAGGTGCTACGGCTGTCCCGTTCCCCTGGCCTGCCCGGTACTCCGGCCCCGTCCGTGCCGGTCGCACGGCTGCTGGGGGAGACCGAGGACCACTGGCACGGGCTGTTCGCCCGCGACGGCAGGCGGCTGCTGTGCACCACGGGTGACACGCCGGGCGACGCCCGCGTCCCCGGTGCCCCCGTCGCCGAGATCCTCGGCATCCTGCTGGACAACGCGCGCGTGCACGGCCGCGGCACCGTGCACCTCACGGTCCGGGACCTCGGCGACGCGCTCGCCTTCGACGTCGCCGACGAGGGCGGCATCGAGACGACCCGGCCCTTCGAGCGCGGCCACACCGGTGACGGAGAGGGAGAGGGCATCGGCCTCGCGCTGGCCCGGGACCTCACCGTCTCCCTCGGCGGCAGACTCTCCCTGACCGGCCGCCGCCCCACCACCTTCACCGTGCTGGTGCCGGTCCGTCAGGACGGGACCGGAGACGGGACGGGGGACGGCGACGGCTGAGGACGCCGTCGACGTCGCGTCTGCGGGCGTCGTCCCGGGGCGCCGCCGGGAGCCGCCGTGGTGGTCCTCGCGTACGAGCACCACCTGCGTACCCATGGAGCGTGACCCGCTACGACACCGCGGGGGACGCGGGCCGCAGTCTGGCGACGACCCGGTTGGCGGCCGTCTTCTGCAGCAGCCCGTAGGCGAGCACCGGCAGCAGCAGGTGGGGCTTGTCGGGCAGCGAGGTCGTGATCAGTACCGCGCTCGCGCTGCTGTTGTTCATGCCGCAGGCCAGGGTCAGCGACGAGGCCACCGGCGCGTCCAGCCGCAGGATGCGGGAGGCCAGACGGCCCAGCACGAAGGACAGCAGGCACACCAGGGCGGCCACGGCGAGGGCGGCGGTGAACAGCAGCGGACGCGGTTGGGTCAGGAAGGAGCCGAGGGCGCCGCTTGCGTTGACGTAGGTCAGGACCAGCGAGCCGGCCAGCGCCGAGGGCACCACGGCACGCAGGAGACGGCCCTGCCACGACGGAGGCAGCACGAGCGCGCACAGGAGACCCGCGGCGCAGGGCAGGACAACCGTGGCGAGGGTGAATCCGCTGTGGGCGGAGCCGCCCGTACTGGTGAGCGTCTGTGCGTAGCCGCCCCTGAGCAGCGGTGCCAGCGCCGCCAGCAGGAGTGGTGTGGTGAGCGGACTGAGCAGGGTGGAGGCGAGGACGAGTCCGACCATGGTCGGCTGGTCCCCCTCGCCCTTGCTGGTCCATACGGTGGCGCCGGCGGCCACCGGCATGGCCACGATCAGGATCATCGCGGTGAGCAGTCCGCTACCGCCGTCGGAATCGGGGGTGCCGCGCAGCAGGAAGGCGACGAACGGCACGACGAGCAGCGGAATCGCCAGATGCAGTGCGAGCCCCGCCAGCATGGCCTTGGGGCGCCGTAGCACGCGGCCGAGCGCGCGGACGGGTACCTGGAGCCCGGCCGAGAGGAGCACCAGGGACAGCAGGAGCGAGGTGGTGTTCAGTGTCAGGTGGGCCGGTCCGCCCAGCGGCACGGCGTGCGGGCGGCGCAGCCACAGGCCGGGCCCCGGCAGGAGCAGAGCGGCGGCGTAGGAGACGAGGACGGCGCGGCCGAGCCGACGGCGCAGCCAGTTCGTCGCACGGTCAACAGGCGAGTGGGAAACAGCGGGAGGGTTCACGGCGGCCTTCTTCCGTCACGAGGGCAGGGGCGGGACGGGACGCCGGTATGCGCGGGTTGTGCGGGTGGATGTACATGGGGGCATCCTTCTCGGACGGTACGTGTGGGGCTGGTGATCAGCACGCGCAGTCAGGATGCGTTCAGGTATCCACTGGCACGGTCGTGTCTCATGACCTACGGACTGTCCGAAACACCGGAAGCCGAACGGGACGCCAAGGGTCCCACCCGGCACGCGCACCGCCTCCGCCTCCGCCTGAACAAAGTCCCCGAGATCACGGTCTACTTCTGGATCATCAAGGTGCTGTGCACGACGGTCGGCGAGACCGCGGCCGACCTGCTGAACGAGAAGGCCGGCCTGGGCCTGACCGGCGTGTCGGTGCTGATGAGCGCCCTGCTCGCGGTCGTCCTGGTCGTCCAGTTCCGTACGACCGCCTACCGCGCGGGCGTGTACTGGCTCGCCGTAGCCCTGATCAGCGTGGTCGGCACGCTGATCAGCGACAACCTCACCGACAACATGGGCGTCCCGCTGGAGACCACCACCACGGTGTTCGCTATCGCCCTCGCGGTCGTCTTCGTCGTCTGGTACCGGCGCGAGCGCACCCTGTCGATCCACAGCATCGACACCACCAGCCGTGAGGCGTACTACTGGCTGGCGGTCCTGTTCACCTTCGCCCTCGGCACGGCGGCCGGCGACCTGGTCTCCGAGCGCATGAACCTCGGCTACTGGCTCTCCGCGGTCCTGTTCGCCCTCGCCATCGCCGCCGTGGGCATCGCCCACTTCGCCCTCGGCCTGGACGCGGTGTGGAGCTTCTGGATCGCCTACATCCTCACCCGCCCCCTGGGCGCGTCGATCGGCGACTACCTCTCCCAGCCGACCGGCGACGGCGGCCTGGGCCTCGGCACCGTCGGCACCAGCGGGCTCTTCCTGGCGGTCATCCTCGGCATGGTGGTGTATCTGACGGTGACCCGCAAGGACGTCGCGGACACGGGGAGCGTGCCACAGCAGGTGGCCTGAACGGACAGGGAGAAGTTCAGGGAACCCCCGACAGGATCGTCCGCCACGGTCCGCGCGTATGCCACAAGGCGCTCGTCCCCTTCAAGGGGACGAGCGCCTTCTCGGCACCTCCGGGCAGGCGCCGTGCCGTGGTGACGTGGTCATGGCCCAGGCAGGCCGCGAGTGGATCGCCGATCACCCTCCGGCGCCGAGATCCATGTACGGCTGCCGGTCAGTTGCCGGGCGGCTGCGCGGTGACCTCGATGCGGGCGCTGCTGATCGTCATGGGAGTGCCGGTGACGGCGATGAGGTACATGCGCTGATGCCCGCCGGGCAGCGCGTGGTGACCGCCGGCCGGCCGTACGACGTATACGGCCGTGCTGTGCGGGGCGAGAGCGGTGGGGCCGCTGGTGATGGTCCACCAGTTGGAGGCGCCCTGGCCGACGCGGCTGGCGAAGTGCGGGGTGAGGGTGGTGCCGGTGGTGTTGGCCGCCCGTACCGTCACGGCGGTGACGGCGGGGTGGGACCGGCCGCTGAAGCGGGCGGTGAGCGCCATACGCAGCGGAGGCGGGCTGGAGGCGGCGATTCCGGCGCAGATCACGGCAGGCGTGACGAGTGCAGCGGCGAGGATGGCCTTGGCTCGGTGGCCTGTGAGGCGGGGGATCCGGGGCTGCCAGGCGGAGGCCAGGGAGGAGGTGGGGACGGTCGCCGCGGCGGCCAGCCACAGCGGGGTCATCATCAGGAAGTAGCCGTCCTGGGAACGTGTGGCGAGGTAGAAGGACAGCCAGGGCAGGACGGTCAGTGCCGCTCCCAGGCGGCGGGCGAACAGCAGGGTCGCGGCGAGCAGGCCGACGAGGAGCAGCTCGCTGGCGTAGGAGTAGTAGTCGAGGCGGCTGCTGCCGTCGGTGAAGTAGTAGGAGATGCCCATCAGGCCCTGGCCGTGCAGGATCGCCTTCTGGGTGAGGGGCAGCAGCAGTCCGTGCAGCCAGGCGGAGAAGCCCTGGGCGGCGAAGTAGGCGTTGATGCCCGCCCATGTCAGTGCGGCGACTCCCGCGAAACGGGCCAGCACGGCCGCCGCGGGGCGGCCCCCGAGTTCGCCGCGCCGTACCGCGTACAGGCCGATCAGCAGGAAGGGGGCGAAGAACCAGGCCAGTTGCTGGGCGGCGCAGGCGGCACCCAGGCACACGGCCCGCAGCACCCCGCTCCGGCCCAGGCGTCCGCCCGCTCCGGTGGTCGGCCAGTAGACCGTCACCGGGATCAGCAGGGCCAGGGCGACGATCGCCGGGTAGCCGGAGCGGGCGTAGCCGGGGAGGATGCCGAATCCGAGGCACACGGCGGTCGCCGCCGACCGCCAGGGAGCGGGCAGCAGTAGCCACAGCGTGACCGTTCCGGCGATCAGCGCCCCCGTGGTGACCAGGGTGGCGGCCGCCGAAGTGGGCAGGAGGGCGTGGACCGGTGCGGCGAGCAGGGCCGTCAGCGGTGGATAGCCGTACGTGTAGTCCGCCGAGCCGGACATCGTCTTGGTCAGGCCGGAGTTGGACGTGCCGAACAGCCAGGGCCAGGGCTGTCCGTAGATGGGGCGCCCGTGCGCGATCTCGTTCGCGGCCTGCGCGGTCAGTACGCCCTCGTCGGTGCCGATGTGCGTCAGCCAGTAACCGCAGACCACCAGGGCCACCGCCAGGACGAGAACTCCGGCGTCCACCCGCACCAGGGCCCGTCGACTTCGTACGGTCAGTGCGAGCACCCCGCACACGAGGATCCCGGCGTAACAGACGGAGATGACCGCGGCGACGGGCGGATGGGAGAGCATCGCCCGGGTCCAGGCCGAGCGGGTGCCTATGAACAGGCTGATCGTGCCGATCAGCGTCATGCCCCGGTGCCACTGCTGGGGGTTGTCCGCGTCGCCGGAAGCCCGCGGCCGGCCGGCGGCGGGCGGGCGTGTGTAGCCCCACCGCACTCCCCAGTCGACGGTATGGGCGGCCGTATCAACCTTCTCCATACTCGGCTACTACATCACGTAGAGGAAAGAGGGGCACTCCAGGTTCGTCCGAATGAGGTGAGAGCGTCATAAGAAAGTGGCCCGGTGTTCAGGAGCGGCAGGCTCCATCACGCGCGCGACGCCATCGCGGAGGACCTTGCGGCCAGTCCTCTCCTTCTTGGGTTTCTTGGGTAAAACCAGGTCTGCTTGGCGAAGACCCGACCACTCATTCCGGGTGTGTTCACACACGAGCCGTTTCCGGTACACAGGGCGCGACTCTGCTGGGTCCGGCACCCGCAGCCCGCTCGAACACCCGGGAGAGTCCAGATGTCCAGACGTCACGTCAGGCCCGCCGCCATCGTCGCCGCCGCCGGAGTCCTGGCCGGGCTGACCGCCGCCCAGCCCTCCGCGTCCGCCGCCGCCTCCCGTCCTCGGGCCGCAGCCAGGCACGTCCTGCTGATCTCCGTCGACGGGCTGCACCAGTCGGATCTGGCCTGGTACACCGCCAGACACCCGAAGTCCGCGCTGGCCCGACTGGTCGGCGGCGGCGTGGAGTACACCCACGCCAGGACCACCACGCCGTCCGACTCCTTCCCCGGCATGGTCGCGCAGGCGACCGGCGGCAGCCCCGGCACCACGGGCATCTACTACGACGACACCTACAACGCCGCGCTTCTCCCGGCGGGAACCACCAGCTGCAAGGGCGTCAAGCCCGGGGTCGAGGTGGACCTCACCGAGGATCTCGACACCGACCAGGCCTCCATCGACGCCGGTCAGGGCCTCGCTGGCCTGCCGGACAGCATCCTGTCGATGACGGGCCACCCGGCGAGCCTGATCAACGCGTCGAAGCTGCCCGTCGACCCGAAGACCTGCGAGCCGGTGTACCCGCACTCCTACCTCAAGGTGAACACGATCTTCGAGGTGGCCCGCCAGGCGGGTCTGCGTACCGCGTGGTCGGACAAGCACGCCGCCTACGAGATCCTCAACGGCCCCTCGGGCACCGGCGTCCAGGACCTGTTCACCCCGGAGATCAACAGCGACGCCCTCGGCTACGCCGCCGGCAACGACTGGACCACGGACAACAAGGCCACCGAGCAGTACGACGGCTACAAGGTCAAGGCCGTCCTCAACGAGATCGACGGCTACGACCACAGCCGCACCCGCAAGGTCGGCACCCCGGCGATCTTCGGCCTCAACTTCCAGTCGGTCTCCACCGCGCAGAAGCTGCCCACCTCGGACGGCCTCACCGGCGGCTACACCGCCAAGAACGTCCCCGGCCCGCTGCTGGTGAAGAACCTGGACTTCGTCAACACGGAGATCGGCGCCCTGACCGCCGAGATCGGCAAGCGGCACCTTTCCGGCAGCACCACCGTCATCCTCTCCGCCAAGCACGGCCAGTCGCCCACCGACCCCGCCGCGCTCACCCGCGTCGACGACGGCCCGCTGCTGGACGGCCTCAACGCCGCCTGGAAGAAGCTCCACCCGGCCGCCGCCGACCTGGTGACGCACGCGGTGGACGACGACGCCATGCTGCTCTGGCTCTCCGACCGCTCCGCGGCCGCCACCGCCTTCGCCAAGAAGTACCTGCTCGCGCAGAGCGGCACCGGCACCGACATCAACGCCAAGCCCAAGGCCTACACCAGCAGCGGCCTCAGCAAGGTCTACGCCGGCCAGGCCGCGGCCGACTACTTCCACGTCAGGGCCGGCGACGCCCGGGTCCCGGACCTCCTCGGTGTCGCGCGGTACGGCGTCGTCTACACCGGCGGCACCAAGAAGATCGCCGAGCACGGCGGCGGCCACTCCGACGACCTCGACGTCCCCCTCGTCGTGTCCGGCGCCTCCGTTCCTGACGGGGTACGCGACTCCGCGACCGTGCAGACCAAGCAGATCGCACCGACGATCCTGAGCCTGCTCGGTCTCAACCCTCGCTCCCTGCAGGCCGTGCGCGAGGAACACACCACCGTGCTGCCGGCCGGCTGACGGCTCGGCCCCCCGGCCGACCGGAACCCGGCCCGACCTGGACGACTACGACAATCGGCGTAACCCCCCACCAACCCCGCGACCGACGGTTCCATGGCGGTCGCAGGGGGGCAACTCCCTTCCATCGATGCCCAATTGGCTCGGCTGTCCGGGGGATTGCTGGTGGGTGGGAAGACATGGACGTATCCCAATGGGGCGGTTGTCCGGGTGGCTGATTCCCAAGCGCCACGGCCTCCGCAGCCCGAGGGGAAACCCGTCCCGGCAGGTACAGGTACAGGTACAGGTGCCAGCGGGAGCGGGAGCGGTGGTGGGCGTCGGCGGAAGCGGAAGGCGGCGCGGCGGTCTCAGGTCGCGCAGTCCGCGCAGCGTCAGGCGCGACAGCGTGCGGTCGAGGCCGCGCGGGAAGCGGCGCGCAATGGGGTGGGCCGTGGAGCGGTCCGTGAGGTGGTGGCCGGAGGCGGCTCGTCGGACCTACTGGGCAGTTCGGGGCGGCGAGGCGTCGATCGGTCCTCCTGCGAGGTTGCCGCGTCGGACTCGGTGCCCCGGCCCAGGATTCGGCAGATTGCGCTCCGGCCGCCCGGCCCGGGGCCGCTCCACGAGCGGGAACGCGAGCGCTACGGCGATGAGTACGCGGACCCCATGAAGCTCCTTCTGGCGAAGCTCTCCAGCGGGCAGCACACAGCGGCCGCCGGTGAGCGGTCCGGGCGTGGGGATCGGGATCCGGTGGAGGAGGAGTGGCGGGCCCATGACCGGAGTGGCCCGTACGGGCAGGAGCGGCGTCGGCGGAACTGAGTCCCGGGCCGGTGTCGGGTGGCTGGTCGCGGGCCAGGAGGTGCCGGTCGTGCGGCTTGCCCTGTCTCGGACGTCACCGGTGTCGGGAAGTCCGGCCGCTTGAACGGCCGCCGCGCCACCCCCGTACCCCCTGTCGTGACCCACCAGACACAGCAGTCATCATCCCGAGGCCACGCCTCCCGCCTGCGCCGCGGTGCCGCGCTCGCCCTGCTCCCGCTGGCCGTCGCGTGTGGCGGCGGTGAGGGCGACGACGCCGCGGACCGTAAGCGGGCGGGGGCGGCGCGGACCGCCGTGACCGCCGCGCCCGAGGCCGGTGTTGTGGCGCCCGCCAAGGTCGAGGTGATCGCCGGGCTGACCGGTTGTACCGCCGAGATCCGGGTCGACGCCGACGAGTTGCGTGAAGGTGTGTGCCGTACAGGGCAGGGGGAGTACCGGATCACCACCTTCCCCGAGGAGCGGTTCAAGGCGACCTGGCTCGACAGCGCTGCCGTGTACGGCGGCAAGTATCTCGTCGGTACGCGTTGGGTCGTCAGTGCGCCGCCCGAGTTGCTGGAGGGGTTCCGGTCCCGGCTCGGCGGGGCCGTGCAGGAGCTGCGCGGTGTTGGACCCGTGGCGCCCTGAGTCAGTCCTCCGTCCGGAGGTGGGCCAGTACTTCCTCCAGTGGCAGGTCGAACCGGTCCTTGTCCCCCGTCCATTGGCGCAGCACCGTCGCCGCGCCCTCCGCCACGGCCGGCGGCAGTCCCGCCGTGCGCAGGGTGGCCGCGATCTCCTCCAACTCCGGTGCCCAGCGCCAGGCTCGGGCGGCGACGCTGGGCAGCTGGTCGGTCTCGGCGAGGATGTTGGACGTCAACGAGCCTGCTTCGCGGGCGAGTTCGGCGGCCACACCGTGGTGCGCGGCCAGGGCGTGCGATACGGCGGCCAGGACGCGAGCGGACTTCTGGTACGACGCGTACGCCATCTTCAGCGCCGACGCGGCACCGATCTCGGCGTCCAGAGGGCGGACCACCACCTGCGTGTCCTCGAACGCCCTTGCCACGTCCGCGACTTGGCTTCCGTCGCCGCTCAGGTACAGGCGCGGGGCGCTGCCCGGGCCGGGCGGGCCGCCGACGATCGCGCCGTCGAGCATCGGTACGCCGCGCTCCGCGCACGCCGCCGCGATACGCCTCGTGCGGTCCGGGCTGATCGCGTTGGCCTCGACGTACACGCCTCGGAACGGGTGGGTGAGGACCTCGTGCGCCACGTCCTCCGCCGCGTGCGGTGGGCAGACCGACAGGACGAAGTCGCTTGCGGCCAGGGCGGATTCGAGGGAGGCGGCCGCCTCCAGGCCTGCCTCGCGGGCCCGTTGGAGGCTGGCGGGGCTTCGGCCCGTCGGGACGTACAGCACTCGGGTACCCGTACGGGTCGCCTCGCCGCCTACTTTCGCGCCCATGGCGCCGGGGTGCAGAAGCGTGAACGTGGTGGTCATACGCCTTACCGTACGGACGTCTCAGGGGCGGTCTCCTCCCCTGGGAGTAGGCCGCCGCTCCCGACTCCCTCTGGGGAGGCAGACCAAGTGCCTCCGCAAGGGCGATGTTCTTGAGCATCGCGAGGACGAGTGTGGGGCATAGGAGAGGGGCATAGGAGATATGAGCCTCGGGAGGGCGCCATGAACCGACAGATCCGCGTTCGCGTCAGTCGCCGGCCCATCACGCCTCGCGACGACACCATCGACCGCAGGACGCCCTCGGGGCGACTCCTGCCGTACTGAAACCCGTAAAGGCCCGGACCGAACCCGTAAAAAGGCCGGACCGAACCCGTACGGGCCCGGCTACAGGGGCGACTGCCAGCTCACCGTCGTGCCGTCAGTCCCTCCGTCAGTCCCTCCGTCGTCGTACACCCTCAGTCGTACGGCGTCCCTGCCGTCCGGCAGGGGTGTCGTCGTGTCGATCGTGATCTCCAGGCGGGAGACACCGGCGCGGTGGGACGCGGTGGTTAGGGCGCGGCGGAGGGCAACAAGGAGTTGGGTCGCCACCTGGTCGGGGACGAGGGTGTCCACCGGGCCCTTGAAGTGGGTGGAGGGTGGGAAGCCCAGGAGCGCGGAGGCGCCCGCTGCCTCTCGAAGTACCTTGCCGCGTAGGGTGGTTGGGGCTTCGGCCGGGGGCTGTTGCAGGGCGAAGATCGCCGTGCGGACCTCCTGGATGGTCGACTGGAGTTCGTCCACCGCGCGGCCGAGGAGCCCGTGGGCCTGGTCCGTCTCCTCGGTTCTGCGCTGCGTGGACTCCAGCATCATGCCCGTGGCGAACAGGCGTTGGACGACCAGGTCGTGCAGGTCGCGGGCGATGCGGTCGCGGTCCTCGTAGACCGCGAGGCGTTCGCGGCTGTGCTGCGCGTCGGCCAGGACCAGGGCGAGGGCGGCCTGCGACGCGAACTGCGTTGCCAGCAGGCGTTCTACGGCCGTGTAGGGGCGGTCGCCCGGGCGGCGCGGGAGGGCGAGGGTGCCGATGAGACGGCCGTCCGCCTGGAGGGGGAGCATCATGCTCGGGCCGAACCGGTGCCGTACATGCGTCGTCATGCGGGGGTCGGTCGCCGAGTCGTCGATGAACACCGGTTCGCCGCCCAGGAGTTGTACGAGGACGGGGCTGCCGGGCTCGATGGTCGTACCGACGATGTCGCCCGGGTCCTCGTGGGCGGACGCGGTGACGATCTCCATGCCGCCGGCTGCCGTGGGCTGAAGGATCACGCCCGCAGCCGCGTCGGCCAGGGCCCGGGCGCCCTCCGCCACCGTCACCAGTGCGTCGGCCGCCCTCTCGCCGGTGAGCAGCGCGGTGGTGACGGCCGCCGCGCCCTCGATCCAGCGTTCGCGCTGCCGGGCCGTCTCGTACAGGCGGGCGTTGCCGATCGCGATGCCGGCCTGGGCGGCGAGGACGTGCAGGAGCTGCTCGTCCTCGGCGGTGAAGGGGGCGTCGTGCCGCTTGCCGGCGAGGTGGAGGTGGCCGAACACCTCGTCGTGGACGTGGATCGGCACGCTGAGCACCCCCGCGGGCGGCGGCTCGGCTCCGCCGGTACGGATCTCGGTGAGGCCGTCCTGCCCGGGGTCCGTGGTCCCGAGCGCCGCGTACCGTGCGCCGGTCAGTTCGGCCGCGCCGTCCACGATGTGCTGGAGCGTGGTGCGCAGTTCGAGCTCGGAACCGACGCTCAGGACGGCTTCGAGGAGGCGGGAGAGGTCCGGGACGCCGTCACCCACCTCGGCCGGGTCGGGGCTCAGGTGGTGGCCAGCGGGTCCAGGACCAGCGGCTCGATCTTGCCCTCCAGCATGTAACCCAGGCCCTGTACGGCGCACACGTCCGGCCGCTCGGCGATGTGCACCGGCATACCGGTCGCCGCGCGCAGCATCTGGTCGAAGCCGGGGAGCAGCGCGCTGCCGCCGACCATCATGATCCCGCGGTCGGCGAGGTCGGCCACCAGGTCGGGCGGGCAGTTGCGCAGCACCCGGCCGATGCCGTCGAGCACGGCGGTCAGCGGGGTCTCGATCGCGTCCCGTACGGCCGCGGTGTCGACCCGTACGGAACGGGCGAGGCCGCTCGCCACGTCCCGGCCGTGGATCTCGGTGGTGGACGGGCCGTGCGGGGTGAGACCGTTGCCCGAGAGGGCGAGCTGCAGCGGGCGTACGGACTGGCTGGGGAGCATCAACTCGTGCTCGTGGCGCAGGTGTTGCACGATCGCGTGGTCCACGGCCTCGCCGCCCACCGGGATGCGTTCGGCGGTGACGATGGAGCCGAGGGAGAGCACGGCGACCTGGGTCGCGGCGGCCCCGCACACCATGATCATGGTGGCCTCGGGCCGCTCGACGGGGAGCCCGCAGCCCACCGCGGCGGCGATCAGCGTGTCGACCAGTTCCACGCGGCGCGCCCCGAGCCCGACCAGCGTCTCGATCGCGGCCCGCTGCGCCAGCGGATCGGCGTCGTGCGGGGTGCAGGCCGCGGCCCGCAGCCGGGGCTTGCGGCGCAGGGCGCGGCGGACCTTGTCGCCGATCAGATGCCGCAGCATGCGCTGCGCCATCTCGATGTCGACGACGGTTCCGCCGGACACGGGCCGGACCACGCGGATGTAGTCGGGCGTACGGCCCGTCATCTTCTCCGCGAACTCTCCTACGGCGATCAGCGCGCCGGTCCGCGTGTTCACGGCGGCGGCGGACGGCTGGTCGACGACGAGCCCGGCACCCTTGACGTAGACACGGGTGCGGGCCGCTCCCAGGTCGACGGCGAAATGGCAGCGTCGCAACTGCTCCAGACTGACGGTCATGGCAGGTTCTCCCGAGAGCGGACCGGGGCTTCGCCGGGTGGCGGGCCTCTTTCGCATCGTGCGGGGGTGGGGGAGTGGGCGCGCCTTGTGGTGGGCCGGGCGGGGTGCGGCTAAATGGGGGTATTTGTCCGCAATGCCCTAGTTAAAGAAGAAGTAAGGGGCAAAGGGGGACGTCTTCGTGACGCCGTGTTGGCGGGAAGCCGCCAGGGCGTCAATCCGCCAGCCCCGCTCAACTCCCCTGCACCACAAGGCACACGACACTCTTCGCAGCACTCGACGACTCGACGGTTCGACGAAGAGGGGCGTGCATGAGCAGAGGACCAGTCAGACGCGGGGCGGTGCTGCTGTCGGCCGGGCTCGTGGTCGCGTTGTCGCCGGCCGTACAGACACACGCGGCCACCGCCACCCCCGCCACGAACACCATCCCCGCCACGAACACCACCCCCACCCCCACCGCGAACGCGACCCGCACCGTCACCCTCGTCACCGGCGACAAAGTCACCGTCACCGACCTCGCGGGCGGCCGGAAGACCGTGAGCGTCGAGCGCCCCCGGGGCGCCACCGGCGCCGTCCGCACACAGATGGCGAACGGCGACATCAGCGTCGTACCGGACGAGGCTCTCCCCTATCTGCGGGCGGGCGCCCTGGACCGTCGGCTCTTCGACGTGAGCGAGCTGATACGGCAGGGGCTCGCCGATCGGAAGACCGACGAGCTGCCGCTGATCGTGACGTACGACAAGGGGGCGCCGACCGCGACCCCGCGCGGCGCCGAGCGGACGCGGACGCTCGCCAGTGTGCGCGGGGCCGCCGTCGACGCGGACAAGGGGCGCGGGTTCTGGCGGGCGTTCACCCGGCAGGACGGGGTGCGGAAGGTCTGGCTGGACGGGCGGGTCAGCGCCGACATGGCGGCGAGCAACGCGCAGATCGGTACGGCGCACGCGTGGGAGGCCGGGCTGACCGGCAAGGGGGTCACAGTCGCCGTACTGGACACGGGAGTTGACCTCTCGCATCCCGACCTCGCCCAACGGGTCTCCGTCACCAAGAGCTTCATCGACGGCGAGGACGTCGCCGACCGCAACGGACACGGCACCCACGTCACCTCCACCGTCGGCGGCAGCGGTGCCGCATCCGGCGGGCAGGAGAAGGGAGTTGCCCCGGACGCCACCCTCGCCGTGGGCAAGGTGCTCAGCGACCAGGGGTCCGGGAGCGAGTCGCAGATCATCGCCGGGATGGAGTGGGCCGCGCGGGACGTGCACGCCAAGGTCGTGTCCATGAGCCTCGGTTCGACCGAACCCAGCGACGGCACCGACCCCATGGCGCAGGCCGTGAACACCCTCTCCCAGGAGACCGGCGCCCTCTTCGTCATCGCCGCCGGCAACACCGGCACCCCCTCGTCCATCGGTTCACCCGGCGCCGCCGACTCCGCGCTCACCGTCGGCGCCGTCGACGCGAACGACCAGGCCGCCTACTTCACCAGCGCCGGGCCGCGCTACGGCGACAACGCGCTCAAGCCCGACCTCTCCGCACCCGGCGTCGACATCCTCGCCGCCCGCTCCCAACTCGTCGACGGCAGCGGGTACTACACCTCCATGAGCGGTACGTCGATGGCGACGCCGCACGTCGCGGGGGTGGCCGCGCTGCTCGCCCAGGAGCATCCCGACTGGACCGGCGCGGAGATCAAGGACGCGCTGATGTCGACGAGCAAGCAACTCGACTCGTCTGTCTATGAGTTGGGTGCCGGGCGGGTGAGCGTGCCCGATGCCGTCGACGCCCATGTCACCGCCACCGGTAGCGCCGACCTCGGCTTCTACAGCTGGCCGTACGACGGCAACAAGCCGGTCACCAGGACCCTCACCTACGCCAACTCGTCCTCCGACGACGTCCAGTTGAGCCTGGCCGTCCAGGGTGCCCCGGCCGGTGTCGCCACCCTCGCCGACTCCACCCTCACCGTGCCCGCGCACGGCACCGCCTCCACTACCGTGACAGGCGACGGTTCGAAGGCCGAGGTCGGTAACACCAGCGGGCAGGTCGTCGCCTCCGTCGCCGGAACTCCCGTCGCGCACACGGCGTTGGGGCTGGTCAAGGAAGAAGAGCGGTACACGCTCACCGTCCACGTGAAGGACCGGGACGGGGCTGCCACGGCCGCCGACCTGGTGGTGCAGCGGCTGGCCCAGGGCTACGACCCCTACCCGGTAGCTGTCGGAGACTCCGGGACGCTCAAACTCCGCCTCCAGCCCGGGACTTACGGCCTGACCTCCTTCCTCGACGTGCGCGGCAGCCACGGCGCCGACTCGCTCGGGCTCGGTTTTCTCGCGGCGCCGCAGATCACCCTCGACCGGGACCGCGAGGTCACCCTCGACGGGCGGCGACTCAGAGAGGTCAGCGCCGAGGTTCAACAGCGCACAGAGACACGACAGTTGGTCATGGAGTACGACCGGAACGCGAACGGCTCCGATCTCTTCGACGCCGTTCAGGTGCCGGTGATGTACGACAGTGTCTTCGCCGCCCCGACCGACAAGGTCACCCAGGGCGGCTTCGAGTACCGGACCGTGTGGCGGCTCGGCAAACCGCTGTTGGAGGTCAAGGGGGTCGGTGAGGCCGTTGTCCAGCCGGGTGGCACGTTGACCGAGGGGCACAGCCGGCTGCCGTTGGTGGACGTCGGGGACGGTCCCGTCACCGGTGTCGTCCGGGGGCGCGCGGTGCTCGCCCATCTCGCCGACGGCGCCGATCCGGTCGCGCTCGCGCAGGCCGCCCAAGACGCCGGCGCCAAGGCGTTGTTCGTGACGGACGACGCGGCCGGGCGGCTCAACGCCTGGTGGGGAGCGGACGACGGTTCCGACCGCACACTTCAGATCGCCTCGGTGAATGCCGCCGACGCGGCACGGCTGCGGGCGGCGAAGAGGGTCGACATGACCGGGACGCGCAACACGCCCTACACGTACGACCTTTCGGCCGGACACCAAGGGGCGATCCCGGACGCCGATCTGACCTACGCGCCCAGCCGTCGTCAACTCGCCGTCCTGGACACGAAGTTCCACGCGGTGAAGCCGGTGAGCGGCGGGGAGTTCCGCTACTCGATCACCGACGCCTTTCCCCTCGGGCTCGGCTTCCTGGAGCGGATCGACTACCCGGCCGTGCGGACCGACTACGTGTCGACCGGTCCCGGGCAGCGCTGGTCGGAGTCCGTGACGGTCGGGGACGGCACGCTGGAGGAGCGCAGCGGGCTGGTCCAGTACACGGGCGGAGCGCGTCGCACCCTCGACTGGTTCAAGCCCGTATGGCATCCGTGGCTCGGCACCGGACTCGGGTGGGGGCAGCAACGGTCCGGCAACCAGCTGCAGTTCAACACTCCCGGCTGGGGTGACTCCGGGCCCGACCACACCGGATTCGGCGATGTGTGGAGCGAGGGCAGCGGCATGACGCAGACCACCGAGGTGTACCGGGACGGCACCCTGGTCGACCGGCGGACCAGCTCCGGCGCCTACGACTGGGACGCCCCCGCCGACGAACACACCTACAAGGTCGTCACCGACACCGCCCTCGACCCCGACCGCTGGGAACTCTCCACCCGGGGCCACGCCGAGTGGACCTTCAAGTCGGCGGCCACGCCCGCCGATCGGTGGACCTTCCTGCCCCTCCTCAACCTCGCCTTCGACATCGACACCGACCTCGCGGGCGATGTGCGGGGCGGCGGCCGGGTACCGGTCGGGATCAGCGCCTCGTACGTGGTGGGCGCGCCGGACACCGGGGCGATCGTCGGCGGCACGCTCCAAGTGTCGTACGACGACGGGAAGTCGTGGCGGTCGGTGCAACTCGGCGGGGCGGGTGCGAAGTGGCACGGGACGCTGACCGTGCCGCGCGGCGCTCAGTACATCTCGCTGCGGGCCTCCGCGAGGGACGACCAGGGGGGTTCGGTCCGACAGGAGATCGTCCGGGCGGTGGGAGTTCGGTAGGTCAGCCGGCGTCCGGTAATTCAGACGGGCGGCGCCGTCTCCTTGGGAGGGGAGACGGCGCCGTCGTTCACGTTCATTCGGGTCGTGTCGTCGTCCGGATCACGCCCAGTTCCGCCAAGTCCTGTGGACGGATGTGGAGTTGGTCAGCCGTCGACTCCGTCTCCTCCGGTGGCCGTTTCAGGATCGCGGCCGCCGACTCCGGCGCGATCACCGAGAAGTAGCTGTCCGGTGTGGCCCAGGTGTTGCCGGGGGCGGCCAGCGCCAGTGCGCCGCCGGAGCCGCCCTCGCCGATCAGCAGGGTGGTGAGCGGGGTGCGGGCGGAGGCCACCGCGCCGAACAGGTCGGCGATCGCGGCGCCCGCTCCCTGCCGTTCCGCCTCGGCGTCGTTCGCCGCGCCCGGGGTGTCCACCAGCGTCAGCACCGGGATGCCGAGCCGGTCCGCGAGCCGGATCAGGCGGGCGGCGGTGCGATAGCCGGCGGGACGGGTCGCCGTCCCGGCCTGCGCGGCGTAGGCGATCGTCCGGCCCTCGTGCTCGCCGAAGCCGCACAACATGCCCGCGTCGGTGCCGCCGCACCGGTCGCCGCTGATCGCGAGCCGGTGAGTGAAGTAGGCATCCAAGTAGCTTGCCGCGCGCGGGCGTTGGGGGGAACGGGCGCGCTGCACGGCTTCCCAGCCGGTCGCCGGGAGGTCGGCCGCGACGCGCTGCACGGCCTCTTGCGCGGCCGCCGGTGGGCCGGCCGGCGTGTGCCGGGTCGACCGGGCGCGCTGCTCTGCGTCCAGCCCGGTCCCCGGGAGGTCGGCCTCGGCGTGCCGGGCCGATCCGGAGTTCTGCACCGCGTCTCGCGCGGTCGCCGCTGGGCCGGCCGAGGTGTGCCGAGTCGACCGGTCGAGCGCCGCTGGCACCGGTGCCTGTCCGGCCCACGGTGTGGTCAGCAGCCGCAGCCACCTCCCCAGGGTCTCCTTCAGCTCCTCCGGTCGTACGACCGCGTCGGCCGCGCCCGCCGTCACCTGGGCCTCGGCCGTGTACGCCGTCGGGTCCGCGTCCGGTGGTCGGACGCGGGAGCCCGCGAAGCCGACCTGGGCGCCGGGCAGCGCCATGATCACATCGGCGCCCGCGCCGAGCGTGGCCCAGCCGCCGCCCGTGGTCGGGTCGCGCAGTACCGCGATCTGCGGCAGGCCGGCCTCCCGGGTGAGCACCGACTGGCGTGCCACGCGCTGGAGTTGGGTGAGGGCGATCATGCCCTCCTGCATCCGGCTGCCACCGGTGGCGACCAACGCCACGACCGGCAGCCGGTGTTCACGGGCGTACGTGTACGCCGCTTCAAGACGGTCCCCGGTGCGTTCGCCGAGCGAGCCGCCGAGGAAGCCGAACTCGAAGGCGATCAGCACCGCTTGCGTGCCCGCGACCGTCGCCGTGCCGCAGATCACCGACTCCGACTCGCCGGTGCGGTCGGCGGCGCGGGCGCGCGAGGCGTCGTAGCCCTGCCAGGCGAGGGGGCCGTCGGGCTTGGACTCCCGTGCCGGGTACGGGAGTTCGTCAAAGGCGTCCGCGATGAGGGCGAGCGTCTCGCGCGCGGACAGGCGTTCAGTCACGAGTCAGGGCCCGCTTCAGGATCTTCCCCATGTCGTTGCGGGGGAGTGCGGCGATGTGGTGGACGACGCGAGGGCGCTTGTGCGGGGCGAGGCGGCTCGCCACATGATTGGCCAACTCATCGAGTCCTGGCGGGGATTGGGGGTCCGTCGGCACGATCCAGGCCACGACCCGTTCGCCCAGGTCGGGGTCCGGTTCGCCGGTGACGGCGGCCTCCCGTACCCCGGGGTGTTCGAGGAGGGCGTTCTCGATCTCGCCCGCGCCGATCTTGTAACCCCCGCTCTTGATCAGGTCGGTGGCCTTGCGGCCGACGATCCTGACGTAGCCGTCGGGGTCGCGCACGGCCATGTCGCCGGTGCGGAACCAGCCGTCGGCGGTGAAGGCGGCGGCCGTGGCGTCGGGCCGGTTGAGGTACTCGGTGAAGAGGTTCGGGCCGCGCACCTGGATCTCGCCCACACTCTCGCCGTCGTACTCCGGGAGAGGGGTGCCGTCCTCCTCGACCAGCCGCAGTTCCACGCCGGGCAGCGGGATGCCCACGGTTCCGGCGCGCGGCTCGCCGTCTGCCCGGACACTGGTGTTCATCAGGGTCTCCGTCATGCCGTAGCGCTCGATCACGCGGCGGCCGGTCGCCGATGTGATGCGTTCGTGGTCGTGGACCGGGAGCGCGGCCGAGCCGGAGACCAACAGGCGTGCCCGGCCGAGGGACTTGGCGAGTTCGGGGTCGTCGGGGAGGGTCTCGGCGATGCGGTGGTACATCGTCGGGACGCCGAACAGCATCGTCGCGCCGTCGTTCAACTCCCGTGCCACGCCCTCCGTGCTGAACCTGCCGAGGTGCCGCACCGAGCCGCCGCGCCGCAGCGGGCCCAGGATGCCCAGCACCAGTCCGTGCACATGGAACAGCGGCAGCCCGTGCACGAGGACGTCCTCGCCGGTCCACTGCCAGGCGTCGGCGAGCGCGTCCAGCGTCGCGGCGATCGCCCGGCGCGGGATGACCGCGCCCTTGGGCGGGCCGGTGGTGCCGGAGGTGTAGACGACGAGGGCGGGGTCCTCGTCGGAGCCGGACGACCGCTCCCCGGCGACCGGGCCCACCGCGCGCAAGTCGACGTCGACGCGCTCCAAGTGCCGTAGCGGAGAAGGAAGTTCGTCGCCCGGTGCGGCCAGGATCAGGGTCGGTGTGCTGTCCGTGAGGATGTGGCCGAGTTCTTTCTCGCCCGACTTCGGGTTGAGGGGGACGGCCGCAACCCCCGCCTGCAGTACGGCGATCACCGCGACGGCCGCCTCCAGCGAGGAGGTGGCCCACACGGCGACCCGGCCGGCACCAATGCACCGGGCCGCGAGGGCGTCCGCCGCCGCGCCCAGCTCCGCGTACGTCAGGGACCGGTCACCGAACCTGAGAGCAGGCTGGTCGCCAGGGTTCGTCAGGGCCGGGAAGAGGGTGGACACGCGGCGCACTCCTTAACCGTCGGGGGCAACGGTCCCCGGACGTCGGGGACACCCCCGTTCCTACACCACGTCCGCCACCACACAGCTGATGTTGTCCGGACCCCCGGCCTCGTTCGCCGCGTCGACCAGGGACCGTACGGCCTCCTCCGGGTCCGGGTTCGCGGTGAGGAGTTCGCGGATCCGGTGCTCCGGGACGACCGCGGTCAGGCCGTCCGAGCACAGGAGGTAGCGGTCGCCGCGGCGGGTGTCGTGGAGTTTCAGGTCGGGGGCGGCGGTCGTCAACGCCTTGAGGAGCATGGCGCGTTGAGGGTGGGAGCCGGCCTCCTCCGGCGTCAGCCGACCCTCGTCGATCAGCGACTGGACGACCGAGTGGTCGTGGGTGATCCGGAAGAGCCCGCCGTCGCGCAGCAGATACGCGCGCGAGTCCCCGATGTGCACGAGCGCCAGCTTCGAGCCCGTCCACAGCAGCGCGGTCAGGGTCGTGCCGTTCTCGCCGGGATCGGCCACGTCACGGACCGCGTCGGTGGCGCCCCGTACCGCCTCCTCCAGGAGGTTGAGCACATTGCCCGCCGGCACCTCCTCGGTGTCCAGGAAACGCAGCGCCTCCACCGCCGCGCCGCTCGCGGGCGCACCCGCCGGGCCGAACCCGTCGGCGACCGCGAGCAGCCGGGTGCCCGCGTACGCGGTGTCCTGGTTGGAGGGGCGGACCAGGCCGCGGTCCGAGTGGGCGGCGTAACGCAGTTCCAGCATGGTGGTGTCCTTTCCCGGTGCGGCCGACACGGCCGCGAGATGGTCGACGAGGAACCCGGCGAGATCCCGCCGCACGGCCGTCTCCGCCTCGACCCGGGCCCAGAAGGCGCGGATCTCGCGGGTGGCGGCGGCCGGTTCGAGGGCGCACACCTCGCGGATCCCGGCCAGCGGCATGCCCAGCCGCCGCAGCCACGCGACCAGCCGCGCCCGCTCCAGCTGTGCCACCGCGTAGTACCGGTATCCGCTGTCGGGGTCCACGCGCGCCGGCCGCAGCAGCTCCAGCTCGTCGTACAGCCGCAGCGCCTTCGGCGACAGCCTGCACGCCCGCGCGAAGGCCCCGATGGTCAGCATGTTTCCCGTTCCGCCCATGTGCGCCTCGACCTCTTTCGGTTCCGTCACCGATGCTGGGGCTTCACCAAAGGGGAAGGTCAATCCGGTTGCCTCGGTTGCGGGAGCCGTGGTTAACCTGCGGAAACGATCTACCGCCGAACGATCCACCGCCGCTCTACCGCCGTACGAAGCTGGAGGCTCCCGTGCCCCGTATCGCGCTCGCCACCTACGACCCCGGACCCAAGCCCAGCAAGGACCGTGACCTTCCGGTGCTGGTGGAGGCGTTGCGGGCGGCCGGGGCCGAGGCCGTCGGGGTGCCGTGGGACGACCCGGGGACCGACTGGAGCGCGTACGACCTCGTCGTCATCCGTTCCACCTGGGACTACAGCTGGCGGCCGGCCGAGTTCGTGGCGTGGGCCGAGCGGACCGCGAAGGTGACGCGGCTCGCGAACCCGGTGCGGGTCGTGCGGTGGAACACCGACAAGCGGTACCTCGGCGACCTCGCGACGGCCGGCGTGCCCGTCGTACCGACCCGCTATCTCGCCCCCGGTGACCCGGCCGACCTCCCCGACGACCACGAGTACGTCGTCAAGCCGACCGCCGGCGCGGGCGCGCGCTTCGCCGCCCGCTACACGCCCGACGAGCACGAGACGGCCGTACGACAGCTGGAGCGCATGCATGCGGAGGGGCTCACCGCGATGGTGCAGCCGTATCTGACGAACGTGGACGTCAGCGGGGAGCGGGCGTTGCTGTTCTTCGGGGGGCGGTTCGTACACGCCTCGCGGAAGGGGGCCGTGCTGGCGCGGGGGACGGCGTACGACGACGACAAGGTGTCCCACCCGGACCTGGAGCCGTGGACGGCGACCGAGGCCGAACTCTCCGTCGCCGAACGGGCGTTGGCCACCGTACCGGACGCTCCGGAGCTGCTGTACGCGCGCGTGGACCTCGTGGACGGGCCGGACGGGAAGCCCTGTGTGATGGAGCTGGAACTCGTCGAGCCGAACCTCTTCCTCGATCTGCATCCGGGGTCGTCGCTGGCCGTGGTGGTCGAGGCGATTCTGGGGGCGGCCGCTAGTCGCTGACCGCCGTTCGTTGGAGGAGGCCCCAGGTGAACTCGGCCGCGCATCGGTGGCGTACGCCCTGGGTGTCCGGGGCGGTGAAGGCGAGGCCCCAGCGGGTGGGGGCCGTGCCCTCCAGGGGGCGGGCCGGGGCGAAGGCGCGGGCCGCCTCGTCGACCGTGCAGGACCAGGGGGTCAGGTCGTCGAGGGTGTGGAGGGGCGGGCCTTCGGCACCCGGGGCGCGGACCAGCCATTCGTTCCACACGGCGCCGTTCGGAGCGGTGAGCACCTCGAAGCGGAGGTCGGGCCAGAGGTGGAGGGGCCACTGCCGGGCTTCGCAGTCCAGGTCGCCGATCTTGCGGGCGGCCGTCGACTCGGGGGTGCCGAGGATCGAGCGGTACCGGGAGGCGGCGGCCCGGCCGCGCGGGGAGTGCAGCATGGCCTGCCAACGCTTGT
Organism: Streptomyces sp. NPDC058469; assembly: GCF_042721125.1. Classification (NCBI taxonomy): domain Bacteria; kingdom Bacillati; phylum Actinomycetota; class Actinomycetes; order Kitasatosporales; family Streptomycetaceae; genus Streptomyces; species Streptomyces sp. NPDC058469. The sequence continues at coordinate 3,700 of NZ_JBHXME010000002.1, read as the reverse complement.
TGGCCTCGCGCATGTCGGCGATCGAGGCGCCCAGCTCATGACGGGCGTTCTCGACCAGGTCCGGGTTGTGGTCCGCCATGCGGCGCAGCAGGACCAGCTGGAAGTCGAGGGGGCTGAAGGGGCGGGCGGGGCGTTTCGCTTCGGGCATGCGATCCATCGTCGCGCACGGCACTGACACCGGGGGCCCGGCCGTCGGGGAGGAACAGGACCGAGTTGACGTAACGGGGGCCGCGGGCGAAGGGCAGGACGCGGCGCAGCAGGCCCTGGGAGACGACGTACGAGGTGCGGGCCTGGTGCTCCTCCAGGGGGAAGGTCGCGAGCCGGACCCAGTCGGTGTCCGGGAGGACCCAGCCCTCGTAGCCGAGCAGCGACAGGTACGTCACCACCGGTGCGATCGGCTGGATGCGGGACTCCAGTTCGACGAAGAGCGCGGGGCGGTCGCGGGTGAGGAGGCCGGTCGCGCCGTGCAGGACGGCCAGTTCGTTGCCGTCCACGTCGATCTTGATGAAGCCGACGTCACGGAGGTTCAGGCCGTCGAGTGTGACGCAGGGGACGTGTACGGCTCGGGCGTGGATGTCCCGGCGGACCAGGGAGGACACACCCCGGTCGCCCTCGTCGTCCGGCGGCAGCCAGAGACGGGCGGTGCCGGGGCGGTCGGAGGCGGCGGCGGGGATCACCCGGCCGTGCGCGGGGGCGGCCGAGGCGAGCAGGCGCGCCAGGTGGGGGACGGGTTCTACGGTCACCACCTCGCGCGCGTGTCTCCACAGGCGGTGCGTCCAGGGGCCGTACCAGCCGCCCACGTCGACCGCCGTGCCGCAGCCGGGCGGCAACAGGTCGCCCAGGCGGGCCAGTTCGGGTTCGAAGCGGGGGTAGACGGCGCGGGCGGTGGCGGCGACCAGGCGGGTGGGGAGGAGGGGCGCGAGACGGGCGGTGAGGGTGCGGGGAACGGAGGTGTGGGACGTCGGGGTGCGGGGCTTGGAGGCGCGGGGCTTGGAGGTCATGGGGCCATCCGTTTGAGGAGTTCCAAGTGCTCGGCGTCGTCGGTCACTTGCTCTCCGGACGAGGGCAGCAGTTGCGGGATGCCGTCGACGATGGGGTAACGGCGGCGCAGGCGCGGGTTGTAGAGGGCGTCCGTGGGGAGCAGGTGCAGCGGGCCCTTGTCGAGTGGGCAGGCCAGGATCTTCAGCAGCGGGTCGTCCGGGTTCATGGGGGCGTCAACTCCTTCGCCTCGACCGGTGGTTGAGGCGCGTTGTCGTGCTTCGGCATGGTCAGCAGGACCACGACCGCCAGGGCCGTGCCCCCGATCCGCAGGGCCAGGCGCAGCGGGTCGTGCGGCAGGGCCTCGCCGAACGCGAGCGTGCCGAGCACCGCCGTGAACAGACTGGTCACCGTCGTACAGACCGGCACGATCAGCGAGGCCCGGCAACGCTGCAGCGCCGCCTGGGACATGACCAGGCCGAACGCGCCCGTGAACAGCAGGAGATACGGGTACGGGGACCGGAGCAGCCCAACTACCGCCCCGCCCAGGTCACTTGTCGTCAGATAACTCGACACCCCCTTGATGGCGAGCGAGCTGACCCCGTACAACAGGCCCACCGCCACGCCGTATTCGACGCCCGTGGTGGGCAGCCGGTGCCGGTGGCCCGCGCTGCGCTCGGTGGACCGGTACAGCCAGACACCGGCCGCCAGCGAGGGCACGCAGACCAACAGGATCAGCGGGTAGGGCGCGTTGCGGCTGACGTGGTCCGAGCCCTCCTTCAGCGACAGCACCACCATCAGCAGGGCGACGAGGATCGCGCCGAGCGCGTACCGTTCGCGGCCGCTGGTCTCCTCGCCGAGCATGCGCGCGGACAGCAGCACGAGCAGGACCAGGCCGGACACGAAGATGCCCTGCGCGGCGGCGATCGGCAGCGTCCGGTACACGGCGAGCTGCGCGCCGAACCCGGAGGCGAGCGCGAGGGACCCCCCGATCCACAGCGGGCTGCCCAGCACCAGCCGCAGCAGCCTCACCGGTTGACGGACCGTCACCTCGGGCAGGGCCACGAGCGCCCGTTTCTCCAGGACGAAGCCGGTGCTGTACAGGACGTTCGCCAACAGGGCCGCCGCCACTCCCCACCACACGACCGCGCCCCTACGTCTTCCGCGCGTGCAGCAGCAGGATCGACGCCAACGGCGGTCTGGCGCAGGCCAGTCGGTCGAGGGGGCGGAGTGCTCGTGGTACGCCGTGGAAGGGAGCGCCCTTGAGTCCTACGACCTCGAAGCCGGCCGCCGTCACGAACTCCCTGAGCGCACGCGGGGTGTAGAGCCGCAGATGTCCTACGACCTCCTTGCCCGGGCGGCCGTGGATCGCGCGCAGGCTCACCTCCGAGAACACGGGCTGGACGCCGACGAGCAGCAGGGCGCGGTTGTACCAGGCGGCCAAGTTCGGTGTGGACAGCATGAGATGGCCTCCCGGGCGCAGGACGCGGCGGATCTCGGCGAGGGCGGTGTCCGGGTCGACGAGGTGCTCGATCACCTCGCTGAACAGGACGGCGTCGGCGGAGGCTGTGTGGAGTGGCAGTGCGGTGAGTTCGCCTCGGACCGTGTACGGGAGGTGGGTGCGGGCGCGGGTGAGGGCGTCCTGGGACCAGTCGACGCCGATGATGCGGTGGCCGGTGAGGAGGGGGCTCGCGGTGGCCGCGGCCGTCGCGTCGCCGCAGCCGATGTCGAGGATCGTGCGGGGGTGTTCGGTGGCCGGGGCCGGGCCGAGGGCGGTGGCGAGGACGCGGGCCTGACGGAGCGTGCGGGAGGGGCCGGAGGCGACGGGGACGGCGGGGTTCTCGTAGAAGTCGCGGAGGTCGTCGTGTGCCGGGGGGTGTGCCGGGGGCGGGGGGTGGCGTGGGTTCGGGGTCGTGCTGGTCGTCATGTGGGGTGCTCCTCCGTCGTGTGCAGGTAGTGCTCGAAGAGGTCGCGGAGGTGGGCGCCGTCGCCGGGGCCGAGGAGGGCGCTGGACCAGCGGAGGGCGACGTGCAGCTTGCCCGCGGTGGACGCTGTCGTCACGGTGAGGCCGCGGGGCATGCGGGCGGGGGCGGAGAACCAGACGGCGTGCGCGCGGCCCGCGGTGTCGCCGAAGTCCAGGGTGTACGGGATACGGCCGATGTTGCTCAGGAGCGTGGTCGAGGTCCAGGGGGCGGCTGCTCTGCGTAGGCCCCGGGTGAGGGTCGCGCGCCATGCGACGGGGACGACCGGGGCGGTCAACAGGGCTGCGCCGTGGCCCAGTTGGGGGCGGGGGAGGGCTTTGAGGGCGCGGGTTCGGGTTGCCGTGCGGTGGAGCAGTTCACCCATGGTGTGGTGCCGGTCGATTTTGGTTGCCTCCGCCAACTCCTCCGGGGCGAAGGTGACTTCTACGAGTCTCGTGCCGTTGCCGATCGGCATGTCCGTGCCTCGGGGGCGGTCGTCCACGGGCATCGTGATGCGCATCGGGCGGGGGTGTGCGCCGTGTTCGCGGTTCCAGTGGGCGATCATCAGGGCCGTCGTGACCATGAGTTGGTCGTTCACCGTGTACGGGGAGCCCTTGGGGCGGTGCGGGACGGGGAGTTCGGTGAGGAGGAGGCCGTTGCCGGGGGTGGGGGCGGGGGCGGGGGTGCCGGGGGCCACTCGGGCGGGTGGGGTGGGCGTCTCCATCAACTCCTGGACCTGGGTCCGCACCCTGATCGGCATG